>CAIYVS010000260.1 GCA_903929655.1 uncultured Bacteroidota bacterium
ATTGTTTGCAATCATGTGTTTGCTGATGTGGTTGTTGATGCCGGGTAAAATGCTGGGCCAGAGTAAGATCAGTGCCGAGAACCTTGAGAAGTTTCATATTATGGAAGACTCGATGTTGTATAATATTGATTCTATGTATAGTGCCATGATACCGGATACGAGGCTCTATTACTGCGAAAGATTTGTAAGGCAACTGGTAAGGACGCTTAAAATTCCAAATTCTTATTATTATGCTTTCAGCAAGCTGGAGCAAAAAATAAGTATTATATATCCTGATGATAAGAGTTTCAGGATATTTAACTGGCAGATCGTGCCAAGTGATGTAACGCGCCGTTATTATGGGGCTGTGCAGGTGGAGGGGGAACAATTGAAGCTGTATCCATTAATAGATTATACTGCGGAACTGGGGAAAACCGCTGCGGATAGTGTGCTTACTAATGGTAAATGGTTTGGTGCGCTCTATTACAGGATCATTACGCATGATGTTGGCGGGAAACCGGTTTATACTTTATTTGGTCTGAACGCTGCAAGCCCGATAAGTAATAAAAAGGTAATGGACCCTATGACGATAACGCCGGGGGGGCTTGTTTTCGGGGCAAGGATATTTAATATGAGTGGTGATCCTGATCTGAAAGGCGGGAGTGGTATCTACAGATTTATTATAGAGTATAAAAAGGAAGCAGAGGCTTCTATGAACTGGGACGATGACCTGAAAACTGTATTTTTTGACAAACTGGTTTCTCAGGCTAATGACCCTAACAGAAAATATACATTTGTTCCGAGCGGGGAGTATGATGGTTTTAAATGGAACGATGAACAATGGAATTATGTAACGAACCTTATTCCTGTTCAAAATTTAAAAGATGGAGAGGCTCCATCGGGTACAAGTCCAATCAAGTAATTTCGGGTAATTTTATTTAGCTTTGCACTTCTTTTTTAAGTGGTCCGGCCCGGTAGCTCAGCTGGATAGAGCACCAGCCTTCTAAGCTGGGGGTCATTGGTTCGAATCCAATCCGGGTCACTGGAAATGTAAAAGCCGCTATTGTAGCGGCTTTTTGCGCTTTATCCTTGTTGTAACAGATCAGCGGTCTATCATTTTTTGTGAGCTTTCCGGGTAGCGCTCACCTGCGATATTAATTTTGGAGGCCGCTTCTTTGATCTGTTTTATATCATTATCCGAAAGTTCAAGACGGGTACTTCCAATATTCTCCTGTAGACGCTGTGCTTTTGTTGTTCCCGGTATGGGCACTATCCATGGCTTTTGTGCCAGGAGCCAGGCCAAGGCAACCTGGGCAGATGTTGCATTTTTCTGCCTGGCAATGTTGGCCAGCATATCGACCAGGCCCTGATTTGCATTCCTGTTTTCCTCGCTAAAACGTGGAATGATGTTTCGGAAATCTGTGCTGTCAAATTTTGTTTCTTTATTGATGGTTCCGGTGAGAAAACCTTTGCCAAGGGGGCTAAAAGGAACAAAGCCGATACCCAGCTCTTCTAATGTCGGGATGATCTCCTGTTCGGGTTCCCTCCACCACAAAGAATATTCACTCTGCAATGCAGTAACAGGCTGGATGGCATGTGCCTTACGGATATTTTGTACACCTGCTTCGGAGAGGCCAAAGTGCTTCACTTTTCCTTGGCTGATAAGCTCTTTTACAGCTCCTGCAACATCTTCTATAGGGATGCCGGGATCTACGCGGTGCTGGTAATACAGATCAATAATATCCGTTTTCAGACGCTTCAGCGAGCCTTCCACTGTGTCCCTGATATGTTCCGGTTTGCTGTTCAAAGCTGTCCAGCGTGGTTCCCCCGGTGCGGCAGGTGCAAAACCAAATTTGGTAGCAATAACTACTTCTTTCCGAAACGGGGCTAAGGCCTCGCCCAGCAGTTCTTCATTTATGTAAGGTCCATACACTTCTGCTGTATCAAAAAAAGTTATCCCTGACTCGAATGCTTTGCGGATAAGGCCGATCATTTCTTTTTTATCGGCTGGCGGGCCATAACTGAAACTCATACCCATACAACCCAGGCCGAGAGCAGATACCTCTAAGCCGCTGTTACCTAATATTCTCTTTTGCATAATTTTTAATTAAATGGTTTTAAATATCAAGTTTTCTTTCGCCCAGCCATTTTACCATTGCCGGGTCGCGATGATCGAAGAAACTGCTGGTCTTTGTGTCTAAGCTTGTGATAGTCTTCATTTCATCAGCGCTTAATTCAAAGTCAAGCACATTGAGATTTTCTAACATTCTTTCTTTGCGAACTGATTTGGAAAGAGCAACAACTCCTCTTTGAGTAAGCCAGCGAAGAATCACTTGTGCTATACTTTTGTTGTATTTCGCAGCGGTTGAAAGCAATAACTCATTTTTAAAAATGTTGTTTTTCCCTTCTGCAAACGGAGCCCATGCCTCCATCTGAACATTATTTTCCAGTAGAAATTTTTGTGCATCAATTTGCTGATTGAAAGGATTTACTTCAATTTGATTTACAGCAGGAATCACCTTGTTATGAATCATCAGATCCATTAAACGGTCTGGCTGAAAATTGCTAAGGCCTATAGCTCTTACCTTTCCTTCTTTATACAGTTCTTCCATAGCTCTCCATTCTCCATATACATCTCCGAATGGTTGATGAATAAGATACAGATCCAGGTAATCTAACTGCAGTTTTTTTAATGAATTTTCAAAAGCCTTCTTCGCACCTTCATACCCATCAGACTGTATCCACAGCTTGGTTGTTACAAAAAGCTCCTTTCTCTGGATACCGCTTTTTTTGATCGCGCTGCCAACAGCTTCTTCATTCCTATAAGAAGCAGCGGTATCAATCAAGCGATAACCCGTTTTTATGGCATCGATTACGCTTCTTTCGCATTCTTCTAAATCGGTTACCTGGAATACGCCATACCCAAGGATAGGCATTTCTACTCCGTTATTTAATTTTATTGTCTGCATTGCGTTATTTATTATGAGGCAAAGGTCTTATGATTTCCCGATATGGACTGTATACAGGTTACGGTTTTACCTACCAATGTTACTGATTCCGGCAGATGGATCAGTTGAACACAGGATAAAGTGATAATTTTGAGTCAGATAAAAACAATAGCTGTATGGATAAAGTGAAGCGATTTGAGACAATAAGCGAATATAATGCGTTCAATAACAATGAAACGCTACACCCGCTTGTGAGTGCTGTTGATTTTTCAAAGGCCGAGCCAAGAGCAGGAGGCCGCATGTATTTCGGTTTCTATACCATATTCCTGAAGGATGTTAAATGCGGGGATCTGATGTATGGAAAAAATACGTACGATTACCAAGAAGGAACATTAGTTTTCTTTGCACCCGGACAAGTAGCCGGTGTTAACAGTAATGGAGAAAATTATCAACCAAAAGGTTACGGGCTTGTGTTTCATCCTGACTTGATCCATAACACTTCCCTAGGGCGACATATTCATGACTATACCTTTTTCGGTTATCAGTCAAATGAGGCGCTCCATCTTTCAGACAAGGAAAGGAAAATTGTTTTGGATTGTTTTTCTAAAATTGAATATGAGCTGGGACATGCTATAGACAAACACAGTAAAATGCTCATTGTATCCAATATTGAACTGTTTTTGAACTATTGTATCCGTTTCTATGACCGCCAGTTTATAACACGTGACAATGTACACAAAGGCATTTTAGAAAGGGTTGAGACGTTGTTGAACAATTATTTCCAATCAGGGAAACCGCAAGCTATCGGTTTGCCTTCCGTTGCTTATTGTGCCGGCGAACTGAATTTATCTGCAAACTATTTTGGGGATCTTGTCAAGAAGGAAACCGGTAAATCAGCACAAGAGTATATTCAGTCTAAGGTGATTGACCTTGCAAAAGAAAAAATATTTGACCAAAGCAAGTCTGTAAGCCAAATCGCTTATGAATTAGGATTTAAGTACCCTCAGCATTTTACGCGATTGTTCAAGCAGCGTGTTGGGTATTCCCCAAATGAGTACCGGGACTTAAATTAATAAATACTTGATTTTATATAGCCAAGCATTTAATACCAATTGAACATCTAATAATAAACCGCCGTCATTAATGCTAAAAGACATCCCCTTTTGTCCCCCTTCACTACCGCACAATGGCTACACTACAAGGGGGAATACGGCATCAAGATAATTTAGCTTCATCTCTAAATTAACAATTTTGATGGCTTCTTATTATAAATTGATCATGGCTAAAGCCGGAAAATCTATGCTCTTTTCCCCAGCTTGAAAGCTGAGGTTATTGTATATTCGCAATCTGTTGTGCTTAGTTTAGGGAGACTAATTGGTATTATACCAATTAAACATCAAAATCAGGCACGATATTATATTCAACCCTTTCAGGGTTGTTATTCTGGAATATTATTCATCCGTGGGCTTCACCCACGGCTATTCATATTGAAGCCCTTCAGGCTTATCCAACAATATGCCTATTTTTGATGTTCAATTGGTATTAGTCCTACTTTCTGCAAGCAACCACTCGCGAAAAACCACAATAATTATTTCAGACCATCCAAAATCCGATTCGAGATTTGTACCATAGGATTCACCTCTTGGCATAGGCTCCCATGATCGGGAGCCGTCCTATTTCTAATCTCTCTTAAAGCCGCGTCAATACTGCATATCATCTCTGCCGTTTCATTGACTTCAGCGATTCGATAAGTGTCTTTTTCAAATTGCAGCTTTGGGGTAATTACAGAAACAATGATTGCCCGCTACTAAGCGTATTTTGGCTTTGTGTTCACATTCCACCTTAATAGACTTGTAGTCGCCCGTCATCTATCGCTTTTTGCGTTCATATTTTCCGTATAAGTGGCTGTTTTCCTCCTGAATACAAACAAGATAGAATACAAATCAAGTTGTTCTCAATCGGCAATTCCCCAGTAGCTCATTTTTTTATTTTACTTCATATCAGTAATATTTTTGTAAAACAAAACTATATTTTTCAAATCAATCAGCGGCAACTTACTCTCGCTTAATGAAGAGAATACGGAAATATCGAATTGTATCCACGCATTTTGGTTAACAGGGCTAGTTTGCAAATACCATGCTTTTATTGCATTGGCCAGCCTGCAAACAAATGGATCAGTCTCGCTAAATACCGGCTGGCAACCGCCTGCAGGTATCTCATAATATGCAGGAATTTCAAAATTGAAAGGCGTAGCCAATAATATAGGCAACTGTATAGCAGGCATTTGATTACTCGGATCTCCTATAAGTGGGTAATTCCAGCTAACACTGAGCTTTATGAGTTGCTCTTTCAATTTGTCATAGAAGAAGAATATCTCCAGGAAGTTTGCTATTTGCTGCGCAAGTGCGAGGTTTGCTCCTGCTTCATTGGTCAGTTTGGCAATATCTATCACGTCATCGTTACTCAGCAAGGGTATCAGTTTGTTTGAAAACTTTACTAGCGGAGTTCTGTAAATGAAATCGTTGACTGTTGGATTAAACGGCACCAGGTCTTCATTTCTGATAACAGACAATCCTGCCCAGGCATACTGAAACTGCAATACATTTAACTCGTCTATGTTTGCTGTCCTGGATGGAATGCCTTTTGCTTCATCCCATGAAAGATAAGTCGGATTTTGCCCTTTTGATAAATACCAGTATGAATTAGGTATTATTGCCCCTCCTTTATCTTTGGCCTGCACCATGTCATAACCCTCAATGATTACATAAGGCATCTTAGGCAGGGTGACATTATCTGTATTTGAATTGTTATTGAAATACGCCAGGTCCTGCGCCGGTATATCTTCCTGTGGCACTATAGTCAGGATCAACCTGTTGTCATAATCGGTATCAGCTTCCTGCTCAATGATAAAATCATACACACGTTTCGTTCCATTATCATTAGGATTTTTTACAATAACCCCATTAAACTGTTGCCATGCAATTGAAAGATTGTTAGTAAGTGTAACAAAGGTTTGCAGCGCATAGTAAGCATTCGTCAGATTTGTATCAGTACTGGTAGATTTAGCAGTGATTTTAGTTAAATACATATTAAAATCCTGCAAAACCTGGGGCCATACCGTTACAAACTGTGCCATGTCATTGAACAAATCGCGGGAAACGCCCTTGAGCATGGCGGCAGAGAATGCCAGGGGCAACACGTTAAATTCAATTTCAGAGAAAATCTTATCCTGGGCTACCTGGTTTGCAGTATATGCATATACATAATCCCATTGCGATGCCTTTTCAAGTCTTTCCTTTGTGGCAGTACCATTTACCGGTACTGCATTACCAACCTGTGTAGTGAGTGTTGGCGCTGTAGGATAATTACGCAGGACAACAGGTATATCCACTATTCCCAAATCTTGCTGTAAGACATCGTTTGCCGATACTGATTGCGTATTGCCATCCACATTGGCAGGGATAATAAATGTAAGCCAGTTAGAGCCCTGGTATCCTTCGATGCCCGGCACATCGCTTATTTCAAACTCAATGTGCGTAACTACATACGACATGTCAAGCGAAACAGTCCTGGAATCTTTCGCATTTTTTGTCGTGAAGCTAAATGTCAGGTATGAATCGTCAGTTACACCTTGTGCATTCAATTGTACCTTAGCGGTAGAAATGCTGTATTCGCTGTTATCCAAACTGTCATTGGTCTCTGCTGTTGGCCCGACAGCCTGTTTCTTTATGAAAGGTACCCCGTACAAGCGTGGCGGTGTCTTTAAATTTCCTGATACTGTGAAATCAGACTCTGCGGTTACACTTAATTGTACCAGCGCATTGATGTTGTATGCATTACCTAACTGGTTTAACAATTGCTGCCCAAATTGCTTCCTGGCATTATCGAGGCTTGGTGATACTCCCCCGGTATTGTCAACGTAAGGCGCCGTTAATACGGGTTCAACTTCTCCTGAAATTGTCTCTGCAAGATCTTTCTTGGCATTGGTAATGGCCTCAAGGAAAGTGTCAGCATCAATACCCTGCTCTGACAGCCATGCTTTTTCGTCATCAGCTTTCAACTGGTCAACAAGGAAAGCAGGGACTGAATAATCAGAAGTCAGAAACACATCAATCGCATTAAGCGATTGTGCGCCCCAGTTGTCCATATCTATCCCCGTAAAATTCTTTGTATTACCAGCAGTGCAGTCCAGACCATGACCAGTTGCATATATGCAAATAGGCACGTTGTTTTTAGATATGAGGCTTGTAGCAAGCGGCTTAGGTGCGTAAAAAACAGGATTGAGCAGACTGTAAGTGTAAATCGTAATTCTGTATTTAGTAAACTGTTCATCTGTGAGTACACTTTGCAATGCCGTGTCGAATGTAAGCCGATCGTTATATACCGTACCAGTCAATTTACCTAATGCGTCAGTAACTTCTGCAGGAACCCCCACAGCTATAAGACTATTAATAGAAGCAGTAGTTAATTCATAAGTACCTGCTTCCGTAATATTCCAATAAATACCTTTACCGGGTTGTAAGCCCATTCTCACTACAAAAATGGCTTGGTTGCTGGCACTCCCTGCCGTAACGGAATTGGTGCCGGTGGCTATTTTCAGCTCATAATTCCCGGCGCTGAAAAATGCTGTCTCAAATGCTGCTGCAAATTCATTTAAGCTATGCTGTCCGTTACCTGAATCAGTAACATCAGATATTGACGTCACTTTAGAAAAGGTTTTAGGCTTTACTACAGATGGTGAATTTGTTACCACTGCACTATCCCTGAAATCAGTATCAACAAAAGACAGGTCGCGTGCAAAATTTACCACAACCGATAATTGCAATATTGAAACCGTATTAATATCGGTAACATTTACAGCATTACTGATCGGCGCCATCACAGGCACCGGTATTGAAGATGCCGCACCTCCATCTTTTGCAGCCAGAATGGCTAACAAGTAGGTGTATACATTTTTTACAAAATCCAACAGTTGCTGGGTGGAGTCTATTTTCACCTTGCTACCGGGCGTAAGTGAACTCACCACGGTAATGGTAAGTGTATTTTCTCCGTTTGTAGGGTTTAACTGGCTAAGCTGGTAATAAATATTGGTATAAATAGCCAGGTCGTTTGAGGCATTCTTTTTCCAGTCCTGCTGTTGGTCGTCCGGCACATCAGGGATAGGGACGTACCTTTTGTTATTAAAATTAAACTCCAGTGTTAATTCCGGCTCTTTTGAATTATTAAGATCATATAAATAACTCATTTCGAGGCTTGGCCATTTTCCGAAACCTTTTAGCTCATCTGTATAACCCATCTCAATCGGAGGATTATTTAAGGGAGACTTAGGGGCCATAGCCGGATCACTAAATGGAGTCACGGTGTTATTACCATAATAATCAACCCAGTCGAAGTGTACTTGTGCCTGGTAGCCGATGCCACGGTATGGATTATCGCTTTCCTGCGGATAATCGGCAGGATACTTCATGTAAGCATTTGCTTTTGCAAACTTTGACACCGGCACAACCTGGTCATATATCCAGGGATCGTCGCTGCCGGCAACATTGTTGGTCTTGTCCAGCAGGTCATCCTGGCTTTGCGGGGTACCGGGGCCAACAGGCAGCCCTATGATACTTTCTGTAAACCAGGCATTGCCAACTACCTGGTAACTTAAGAGGTTATATAAATTATTAAGGTAATTTTCAGCATAACCAGGGTCAGATACTTTTGGTGGGGTTGTCCCCGGCGGATTCGAGTTTGTACGTTTTAGCTCAAAGCCGGCAGTCCCTTGCGGCACATTAGATACTTTATGCAATATCTGGTCATTGATATTGAGCGTTGAAGAAACAAGGAACAGGTTAGTCACATCTTTAGCAGCCCAGGCAAGCGTTGGCATATCAATAAAATAATAGGCCGCAATTTTTGAAAACATATTGCCCGCTTTTCCTGCTACGTCAGATACTGTATAATTTACAGCAGGTATATTGATGAGTTGCCATAATGGCAAATTATTCCAATCGCTTATTCCGGGATTCAGTTGCTGTATCTTTTCTGCATCAACGTCATAATAGGATGCAATTGTAGCCAGGCTGTTTGGTAAACCTGGACTGCCAACTTCATACACAAGATTATTAAAGGTAATAACAGGAAGCGGAAGCACAGTGGTATTTAGTACCAGGTCTGCATTTAATGCAGCAAGTTCACTCAAAAGAATATTATATCTGAGGGTAATTGAAGCGAGTGTGTCAGTTTTCGGATCAACTATTGACGTGGTAAGCCCTTCTTGCATTGCACTTTCAGCATATACTACACAGGAGGCCGCATCTATTTTGTCGCCTGTCACCGCGCAGTTCATATAGCTGGTAGGTATGTTATTATACACACCGCTATAAGTTACCATCAGTCTGATAGTAGCAGTATTGCCTTTACCAAATATACTATCAGGGAAACCTTTATCAGATTCAGTTTCATTGTAAAGCAGGTAATATCCACCCGAACGTGTAATACTGCACTCCCAAAGCAAACGGATAAAATCGTAGGTGCTGTTTAGGATACCTACTTTAGTGGCAGGCTCCTCTGTAACAAGGGCCATGGCTTTAAAGGCGGTTGGAGTTGGATTCGTTTCTGTGGAAAGATTGGCCTGTACAACAAACGATTTCATACTTGCCATTCCAACAGATAATAAACCTCCATCCCCTTCATAAAGCCACTGTATGTCATTTATTATCCTGTTATTATTGTCTGGTGATTCAGGATTAAGGGCCATTAATAACCTTTGCAAAATCAAAGCGCCTGCTTCATTGGCCCCCATCAGTTCGTAAGTATATGCATTAACCGATGCTGTAGTTTCGCCGGCCAACCTCTTAATATCTATCTCTACCATGGTATTCCAACCATAGTAAGAAGACGGGGTATAATTCATAATGCCTTTAGCGGCATCATACTGTCCTATCTGTATGCCAAATTTAGATCCGGCAACTTTAGGCAATGCTATCTGCCTTAGCATACCCGATGGGAATGCCCATATTACCGGAGATACACTGTTTTGGCTTCCCAAAGAGCCATATGGCAGTTTTATCGCGCCCGAAGTTTGCCACTTTGTAGCGGTTTGGAAAGTATATTGTACTGGCAAGAGGTTGAAAGGCTCCATTGGCGCTAGCTCCAGCACATCAGGTTTAATACCCGTCTTCTGAGCATAATCGAGTAAGGTGCTTATTTGCTTAATGTCGTCTGCTGTCAACTCTATTTTCAATATACCTCCTTTCGGATCTGTTATAGGTATACCATTAAAAAGAAGCCAATTCAAAGATTTATTAGTTAACTCAATCGTGAACCCTACTGCTATATCAGCCGGAAGCGCAAATTGCTGGCCTGTAAGGGAGAACAACGCACAACTTCCATCAGCAGGGCAGGGCGAACCGGGTGATAAGGTAAGGCCGGGCAGACTAGTTGGCAGGCGCATGCCATGTAGTTGGTAGCGCGATACCATACCTGATAATTGCCCGTAAGAACTGTTGTCTGTAAAGTATTGTAAAATGCTGGCTACATCCAGGTATATTAATCCTGGCACATTGGCATTAACATAATCTTTTGCCCCGCTATAAAACAGGTTACTCAATTGCTGGTTCGCGTAATTAGATGCCATCAGCGCAGGAGTAGTGCTGAATTTCGTAGCCAGATCTGCGAGCGTATCCGCAGTTGTGGGATCAGTAAAGCTGGCAGTAGTATAATTGAACGGCTGGATCAATACCAGGCCTAGCGGCTGAATATGGAGCGCCTGTACCTGGGTATTCGCAGCCAGATCCTGTGGCGTCACAGCAGTCTTGGTAGTATCAGACAGCTTCTTAGCCATGCTTGTCAGGGTATCACCAGGAACTATTGGGTAGGTAACGCCGCCATATACAAACGTATTTCCGGCTATAAACAGGCCCGGCACTATCTGGTTTTGCATTAAAAGACTCACTACATCAAGGTTGCTGTAAACTACAGTTGCAACGGAAGTAAAGGTATCTTCGTTTTTAGCCGTGTAAATAGCGGCGCTAATGATGAGCCATCCACCAGCTTGTAATTGAGCTGTTTTTTGGAAAGCAGTATCTGCTGCAAGCACAGGCAGGGTTGTATTTAACCCTTTAGCCACCATTTGCATGGTATCAGTTAATTGTACCTGGTAGCTATTGCCATTGAATTGAAGCGTCTGCGGCGCCAACAAGCCGGGTATATCTCCGTTTTGCAATATAAGCATGGAAGGCGTAAGAGCGTATAATGCAGCAATCGCAAAGAAATTATCGCCACTTACTATTTCGTGCATATTGCCTGTAACCGCAATCACTGTATTGGCGGTAAGCGGATGGCTTTGGTTTGCAGTAGCTACATCCTGTATTTTCACCTGGTTTGAGCTGCCGTTTACAGTAATGGCATTAGCCCATGAAACCATTGCCCCAAGACTGTTCCCCTTAGTATTGTCAACCAGTCGGTATGTGAAGTTATCCATGGCATCAGAAGCAAAGCCCGCAAGCTGTTTGCCTATCAGCACAAAATAATCTTCAAAAACAAAAGTAGAGAGGCTATAGCTGTCGTCACTGTTCGCCGCACTTCTCATTAATGGTTGGGCACTCTCCTCTTCTACCTGGACAGCAAGCTCTGCAAACCATTTTTTTACAGCGTCGAGATACTCAGTAGTAGCCATGTTATACTGGCTGAAATCAATATTTAACGGGATACTGGGAACATTGAGCCCCAGATCGAAAAACATTGGGAAGATCGCGGCAGACGGAAGGCTTTCTGTTAATACCTGGACATTAACATCCTTAAAGGAAGTTTGCAGGAAGTTCAACAACTGCGCAGTAGGTATAGGGAATGGGTTATCTTCATTAGAAAGTAAAGCCACTAATTTGTCAAGGTCTTCTTTTGATACACCCTGCGAATCTATGGCAGCGCGGGTAGCTAACTGGGATGTTGGGTCAACATAATTTTGTATCAGCCAGCGGAAGAAATCAGCGCACAGGTATTCAAACGAGGACGTGCCGGTAACCGTAGCATCGGGATCGGGGTTAGGCGCATCTATAAATAGTGTGGCCACATATTGTGCCTGCTGGCTGCTCAGGCTGCCATTCTCAGGCCCCGAAATAGTAAGGTGAGGTACAAAATATAGCTTTAACTCAGGCAGTACTTCCTCAGGTTCGGCAGTCAGTGTTACCTGGTATGCCAGCCGCTGTACCACAGGCCCTTCTGACATTAATGCCCGAGGCATCATCATTGGTGCAAAAGCAGCTACTTTAGCTGATTGTGACTGTATGCTCAGATCATTGTTCCACGGTGCTTTGGCTGTTTGATCAGTACCAATAGTAAGGTCTTGCCTGATCTTAGCTGTGAAGCTGAAATGAATGGTGATGGAGAACAGGCCCAGGTTCAGGCTGGCAGAAACTCTCACATCCACTGAGGCAACGATAGCAAGCGGTATTTTGTTATATGCTTCAAATGTAGCTTGTGCATACACCATTACTGTGATGTTCACACTCGCGGAAATAATTCCGAAATCAATAGAACCATATAACTTACCTATGATACCGATAGTCCCTCTCAGGTAATAGTAGTAAGATGTCTCAACCGCTTGCGGGTTGCTTTCCTGTAACTGCCCGGCATAAGGATGATAGGTTGCAATAACCCCTTCAATAATACCAAACAATGTGAGGCTGAAACCGGCTTTAAGGATACCGTAATTTACACTGTATCCCACACCAACCTGCAATCCTATACCAAAAACGATCACGGGGTTAAAGTTACCGTAGCTCGTTGCCGGTACCTTATTGGTTGTAGCACTGCTCAGTTTACCAAAATAAAATCCGCCGGAGCCCATTGCAGGTATTCCGGGCGGCACAATAGCCTGTAAAGTAAACGACCTCGAGAAGTCCATATTATATGGAAATCCGATGTCGACCATAAAGTCGCCATTTGTATAAATTTGAAGGCTAATGGAAGGCAGGGTTATGTTTACAGCCCCGAACTGAAGGTTGCGCAATGCATCTGGGAGTGTAAGGTCTATCTCATAAACACCTATAGAATCAGAGATCTTTTTATACATGATCTCAAACTTCAGACCGGCAAGCACCTTGGCCTTTGCTCCGTTAAGTGCTATATATAATCCATAAAGATTCGGGTCGTTAAAAACGATCTGCATGTCAACCGTCCAAACAGGAGTCTTGCCTTTTTCTGCCACATTCAGAATGCCAAAGTTGGTAGCTATCAGCCAGTTGCTGTCTTCGTCAAAAGAAAGAAGATCATTTCCTGAACCCGGGCCTATTGGAATTTTGCCATCCTTGGGCGGGGTAAACGCTTTTTGCATGGCATCCGTAACCTCTGGTATCGTTGTATACTTAGATGCATCTTTCAACGCCACATGTTGCCCCATTGCCAGTAAGCGCAAGTCGAAATATTGATTTCCCTGGCCCGGAACTTCAGGCATTTTCTTCACATCCTGCCCACCCTGGTCAGGTTTAAACAAATTACTTTCGTTTACAGATGGTATAGGCGAGGTTCCATCGAACGAAATAAATACTCCGTCTTTATTTTTGGTGAGGTTAATGCCATTAATAGTAATAAATACGAGGTTGAGTGTTTTCGGTAATGGGTAACTTACCTTAACATCCTGAGTGTCCAGGTTGTAAGTAACGGAGAAACCATCCAGGCTTATATCGTTCAATATATCCCAGGGTGCATCAAGCTCAAAAGTCGGGTCGAACAGCATCTTCATAAATGAAGTAAGTAAGCCGCCAAGCGTCCAGTCTTGAATTGAGAATTTGATAGTCCTCGATTGCCCACTAACATCATATTCAGCAATAAAGCCCTCCCATTGGATCATCAACTGCTGGTTGTTATCAGAAAAATTGTAGCCGATATTAACCACCGCATTGAAATACTCAAGCATAATGGTGCCCATAACACCTCCTGAATACTTCCCGGATGTTTGTCCCGGCACACTTTCATACTTAATCCACAGTTTGGCAATAATGTCAATCTTTTGATCAATAATGGGGAAAGTAAATTTCCAGTCAATACCGGTTTTTACCTCATAGTTGCTGCTTGCAGTTGTACTATTTGGTATAAAAGACACTAGTGAAAACTGGGTAATAAGCAAATTATCAGGGAGGAAACTACTAGGCAAGCTTATAGCCTGAAATAATTGTTTCATTAGTTCGCCCAGGTTCAGGGAATAACCCGCAGGCATTGCAATGCTCAGGTTCCAGCCACCGCTATCTGATGAATTATAGTTTACATTAACATTGAGCTGTATCGAACCAATTGCGAATAAGCCCGAAACGGCTGCAGTAAACACACTCTTGCCACTGCCGCTTGTTGGCGAGGATGAAGTGAGTTGCAAGCTGCCATTAGTAACCGAGATATTGGTAATGAAATTAATATTTATATTAGTAGTAGCATAGAATTGGTAATATTTGTTGTTGATATCCATATTAATGCCAAACCCGGTAAATTCAACAAGCACTAAATTGGCGGGAATATCAATTGCGCCTCCCGTAATCGCTTTCAATAAATTATTAAACGTAACAGACCCTGCAAATGAAGCAGATAATGTGAGATCAGAGGTAACTTCAACATCAAATCCGCCCTGGAAAATAGATGGGAAGAAATCTACGCGGGCATTCAGATATATTAATTGTAAATTAGTTGTGCCTGGGCCTGTAATCAACCACTGTACATCAAATTCGTTAATGACAAAATTTTCAAACAATACCCAAGGTTTTGTGGAGCCTACAATTGCCGAAACGCTGTTTATAGAAAGTTCGTTGGTAAAATCAACAGAAGCTGTAAAGCTCTTAAAGGCAATAGCACTTAGGAATTGTTGAAGCGTAGGCGGCAAAATATTGAACCAGTTATTGCCCGCCATTAGCGTAAACAGGCTAAGCGGCGTGAGCGGCTTTTGAGGGTCAGATGTAACGCCAAGATTAAATGTATTCTTATTTGGCGTAATACCGGTGGTGAAATCCATCTGAATATCCTTCCCTAATAAAAGTTGTAATTCAAAATAGAGCGATGGCGTTTGCACAATCGTAGAATCTTCCGGGGAGACTATCTCATCAGTTTCCGGATTACTGATACCTGTAACTGTTTCATCATCCTTACTTTCATCTACCGTTAGTATCTTAAATCCTATTGCAGGACTGGCAACCTGGAGAAAAAGCAACTGGATAGGGGTAACATCCAACATTACTTTCAGATCCATATCCGGGTAAATAATATCTTCATTATTCACCTGTGAAGGGTCAAGCATTCCGGTAAGTGCAAGGTTTGTACTTCCGTTCCATGAAGTAAGAAAGTTGACCACCTGCTGTAGTATGCCTGTTAGAGTAATTAAGCAGGCGAAATTCTGTCCTGCTACCAAAATTATATTGTTCCCGTTCCAGGAATACTGGCTGACTACGTCGGTAGTAAAAATAAAGGCAGGATTGGTATAGGGTAAACTATCAAAGACTCCACCCGACATATATTGCCAACTTGTAGAAAAGCTCCAACTGATTAAAGAAATAACAATAATAAATTGCGCATTGCCCAAGCCATCGTCAGTAATCACAAACGAAACAGCGGTATTTGACGCTTTTACATTCAGCACGCCTGCAACACCTGTAATTGTAAGAGTATTGCCTACCGGTTCCCCAATAGTAGTTCCGCTGGTATCAATCAGCAGCTTACTGCCTGCTGCCAATTGATATCCTTTCTGGAGCAATACGTCCAGATCTGCCGGCGTAGTGAGACCAGCGGTAGTAAACGATGCTGCATCAACCGTTATATTACCGGCATTGCTGGCAGCTTGTTTCTTAAATTCGTCGGCAAGTAGTTGTAAACTCATATTAATATCTTCTAAAAGGCTAAAAGTCAATTATTAACGGCATGTGGTCGCTTGTACTTCTTATTTTTCCGTAACTATCCCACCCTTTAAACGAGCTTAGTCCACCTATTGTTCCAGGCTGGATTCCGCCATTGCCATTTGGCCCAAGAGGTGGTAAAGGGAGTGCTGCCGGCAGCCCGGCGGCGTTCCGTGCCATTCCGGTAGCATAATTATAGAAGCCTTGTGGACCATTATTGACCGGATTAGTAACCCGGTTATAAGGCGAACCTGTAACCAGATTTACAACTGTAATATTTGCAGCAGGCCCTCCTGCATTGGCACCATAGCGAGTCAGAATATTATCAATGCTATCGTATCCTTGGAACCTCGCATTACTCCCTATATAGCCATAGCCGGGATAGCTATTGGTGTCCCATGGCTTGGCTTCGTTGCTTGTTTTTATGTGTGTAAATACATTAGCTTTATCTGGAAAGATATTTGCTGTCGGATTGAGCTGTCGGGTATAACGTTGAGCTAATGGTGGGTTAGCAATAAGAGGGTTATATGCATTATTTGCGTTAAATGCATCAAAAAGGTTTACATTGAAATCTCCTACAATTACCCCTACATCCTGCGCCCCCAAGTTGGTGGTCATTTCTCGGATATTAGCCAGCGCTGCCGTACCGGCAACTGCTGCCCCAGTCTGAGGGGGCGCATGGTACGAAAGTAGCTTTATGTTGCGGTTACCAGCTGCATCCCAGAATGTAGTAAGAAATGGAGGTCGGTTGACTACGCCCGGAAATTGTAACCGGTTTGCCGGAGCTGCACCATCATCAAATAACCACTGTCCAGCCAGTTTTGACATCGGCATAAATGGATTAATAATGCCTGGAGTGCCGGGTGTATTTCCGTCAGGCAAAGCATTATTAGCATTTCCTGCCCCCAAGTAATAAGGAGCGGGATATTCCACAAGGTTAGCGACGCCAATAACACCAATCGCATTGGCACTATTAACGCCGCCCTGCCAACCGAAAGGACCAGTAAAATTTAATGTAGCACTATTAAAGTAAACTGAAATACCCTCTGTCAAGTCGCCTTGACCAAGAATTAAAGGTGGCACGAGCATCCAGTTAGCACCCAACGCCCCTCTTATTCTTCTCAACAACTCAATAGAGCCTGACTCGCCCCCAGCTGTTACGAGTGTGCCTTCATTCCCTCCGCCTGTAGAGGTTTCAACTACTACAAATATATCAGGAATATTAGGTGGGTGTGCAGTTATTGTATTAATTATCAAGTTGCTACGGTCTGTAGAGGCAGCCAGACCACTAATGGCGCTTCCTTTTTGTCGCTTTCTGCTTGGATTATTGATCTTGTTAATCCCAAACTGCTGTATATTCCAATACAAAATCCTCATTGTTGATGTTTTAAGTGGTGTGGCTGCTCTCGGTGTTTATTCAGATTTGTTATAAGCGGCATACCATCCCAGGCTTTTGGAACTAGCTCCTGGATTGGGGTTGCCAAATAGAAGAAAATTAGTATTACCACCCGGCGGCAATTTCAAAATACCCAGAAATTTAAGGGCGATGTTGGATAAAGTAAGCAGGTATGACCCCGGCAAATTAGGATCTGTCGCATTTACCACATATTGCAGACGGAGCTGGTCAATTGTCAGCTTCAGCAAGCCTTGCAGGCTCAGCAGCTTGGCATTGCTCGATGTGCCTGGCAACTTTATGCCTATAAGTGCATTATAGCTTGACGTTACAGAATTAGTGCCGGGGCTCCAGGCTATCAGCAAGCTCGCATTAAACCCAAGGCTGCCGGCCAGTTCCCCCGGTGTACCCAGGTTAAGCGTCATTTGCAAACCATACCAGTTGCCAGATAAACCTGTAGCATTGATATTAGGTAGCGAAAGTGTTAAATAGCCCATGCCAGAAGGCGCTGACTCATCATTACCGCTCAGCAGGTTATTGATCTGCAATGCGAAATTTGGGTACAAACTCGCGGCTCTCGCATTACTCTGAGATGAGTTAAAAGCAATTTGCCCTGCATCAAATGCATAAGCTACAACCGTAGGGTTATTTAAGCTAAAACCCATATTAACATACAAGTTGCTATAGAAGAGGCCATGCTGCATCACGTTATCAACGCCTGTAGGCTGCCCAAAAGAAAACGCATCCAGCGGATAGATAGTTGGCTCTGAGTTTTCATCAGCAGGAGGAATAACAGTGCTCATTACTCCAAAGTTCAAATATCCACTCATTATAAAACGCGATTCTATATCTATCGCATTCGGGTCGGTAGTAAGTGTGTTGAATTGAATTTGGGTAATTTCTACATTCTGCAGCAGGTTGCTGTCAAAATAAAAAAGATTATCATCATTATTGTCAAACACATAAACAGCAGTGCCGTTATGGTCCTGGTATGTGCCGTTCAGTACTAAAGTATTCAGATTTGCTGAACCATATTGATTGTTGGTGCCTATAACTTTATCGGAAAACAGGTTATTCATAGTAAGCTGCACCTTACTCGAAAAGTCTTTAATGGCAGTGTTTTCAAATAATACCTGTAACGAAAGTACTTTAAAGTCGTATGGAGCGCCGGCAGCTGGTAACACCGGCTTATTCACATTAAGCCCCTGCGCTATCTGTGCTCCATATGCAGGGTCTGTGTAATTGATAAGTCCGAAAAGGGAGCTTACTGGCTCCATAGTAATAACACCACTGTCGCTAACCCGGTTCACCTCTATCCCAAAGTGATGTGCATTAAAATTTTTAAGGTTAATACCGCATATCATCCCCTTCAATTGTTGAG
>CAIYVS010000261.1 GCA_903929655.1 uncultured Bacteroidota bacterium
GAGTTCAGACGTGGCTCTTCCGATCTTAAACAAATCAAACTCCGTGTTTGTAAACCAGTCTCTCTACAACCAATTAGCTCAGCAAATAAGTAAACAGGATAAAGCAGGCAGACAATATGTTGCAGGCAAATTGCAGGCTGCCCAATGGTTTGTAAATGCTGTAAAACAAAGAGAAGACACTATGCTGCATATTATGCACTGCATCACCCAAATTCAGCGCGATTATTTTATGGAGGGCGACATACTCCTTTTAAAACCTATGGTATTACGTAATGTAGCAGATCAAACAGGTTTTGATATTTCTACCATATCACGTATCACAAGCAATAAATATGCGGAAACGCATTTTGGACAGGTCTGTTTAAAAGACCTCTTCAGCGAAGGCATTTTAGACAAAAAAGGTGAAATGATCAGCAACAAAGTAATACAATCCGTTATTCAGGATGCAATCGCAACTGAGGAAACCGATCATGCATATACAGACGGCCAGCTTGCCGGCATACTTGCATCAAAAGGCTATAATATCGCCAGGAGAACCATAGCTAAATACAGGGATCAAATGCATATCCCCATCGCTCAGATAAGAACACTCATGACGCAATAATATTTTAATTGCACTCTTGTATTCTTCAATATTTTATTCCTTTATAAACCGGGCTGTCACTATACCATTATCCCCAAACACCTTAATAAAGTATACCCCTGCCGGTAATGCATCACAGGGAATTGTAAATACCTTTCCATAGCATTTCATGCTGCTCATCAGTCTTCCCGTAAAGTCATATATATCCATTGTATGTGCTCCATCTTCGTTAAAAGAGATGTTGAGATGATCATACACAGGATTGGGGTATGACGAAAAAGAACCATTAACTATATGCGAAGCAGCAATTACATTGCTTGGACCAATAGTATTACAATTATGTCCCGCAGAATTCCCCATAGAATTGCGGGTATAATAGATCGCTCCGCTATCTCCGTAAATAACATGCAATGCACAGCCAGTATAAGCTATATAAGGTTGCCCGCCTGCACCGAAACTATAAGCAGTATCCCATGTGGCACCACCATCCCCGGAATACAGGTAAAAAGGGCCGCCCCCTGTTCCGAATTTCAAATATACTATGTGCAGGTTCATACTATCCCGCACCATATACGGATAAGCCTCACTGGACGGGCTGGCTGTATTGGTTATATTGATACCCGTACCAAAAGTAGAACCAGTATCAGTCGACTCCCGCAAATAAGCATCGAAATTGCCACTGTTGTTTAATGCATACACCACATCCACATAGTTCCTGTCAAGAGAAACCATAGTAGTATAGGAATCAGAAGAAGTCAAGGCTGTTTCTGTCCCCCAGGTCACACCTGCGTCTTTGGAACGGCGGTAATATATCTCCATTGTGCCGCTCCTCTTATCGTTCCATGATAAATACACATCAGAGTCTTTTACAGCAATGGCAGGATCTTCAGAGCGGTTTGTAGCATTAGATATGCGCGTTAAAGTATCCCATGTCGATCCATTATTGATGGAACGCCTGAAATAAACCTCCGTATTAGCCGAATCCTGTTGCTTATTGAGCGATACCACTACCAAAGAACCCCAGGCCGCAAGGCCGGGCCAAAATGCCGAAATACTGTCAAGGCAAACATTTGGCCCCCAGGTATTACCGCCGTCTAAAGAACGTTTATAAAACGAAGCACGATGGCCCAGCAAAGAGTCCATCCACACTACATGCACAGTAGAACCCGACACAGCAATAGCTGAAAAACCAGCTGCACCAGTGGTATCTGTTATAGGTACAGCAGTGTTCCAGGTCAACCCGGTATCTGCAGAGCGCCTGTAATAAACAGCGGAGCCAGCCGCATGCCTGTCTGTCCATACCACATGCACGGTATCATTGCTCACTGCCAGGCACGTCGCCATGTTTTCGTTTAAACTTGCTGAGACTGAATTGCCCGACAGTTTATATTTCGATGACCACTGTGCACTTGCCGCATGTGGCAATAGTACCAATAGCATGGCTGGAAATAATATTTTATTAGCAAATTGAGTAGTAATTTTCATAGCATCTGTTTTAATTTTTATTAAACTAATAGAATATATACAGCTAATATAATGCCAAAATTCGATAATATGAGTAATGCCATAGCAATTCACATAATCTGCATCTCATCCCATGCATAAAAAAACCTCCGGGAAGGAGGTTTTACAGGTTTATAGCATTGCTTCATTTTTATCTTAAAAAAGGTATCGATATCTTCCCCAGTTTATACCCAAGCATTACACGAAAATAAGGTGATGCAAAAGAACTGTTTAAATTATAAGCACCTTGCATATTCGATGTCGCACTACCTTGCTGTACCAGCAAATCAAAAAGCCATCTTTTCCTGAATTCATAACTCATACCAAACATATAGCCCAACCTGATCACACTACTTGTTTGCGCGGCATATAGCGGTCCGGTATAACTTGATATAGATGCACCTGAATATTTTAAAACAGAACTTGCACTGGGCGCGGGCGGAACCGCACCACCAAAAGGCCACCAGCTAAGCGTATCTGTTTTTCTCAGGATACCCGCATTGGTATAGGTATTCTCAGAGGCTCCGTATGTCTTGTTATAAATAATATTTACACCACCATATACCGACAACTTGCTGCTCACATTATATTTCAATAAAACAGGCAATTCTACTTCTATATTGGTACCGCCATATTCATATGATTTTACAATGGAATCATGGGTTTGTGAAAAAGTATAGGTTTTTATCCATGCTGTAGTATCAGGCTGGCCGGTCTCAACATTAACACCCTGTACCGGAGTAGTCGGCGTTACGGTATAAGCGCTATCATTATGTTCTTTATAATAATTTTGAGATCCGATGCTTTGATAATTAAGATGCGTACTTTTTATAGCAGGTTGTAACATAAGTGCAAATTTCCTGCTCAGATTATACTGCACATAAAATGCACCAACAAATTTCCGCGCCCCACCACTATTTAAACTACCCTCATAGCCAATTTTCACACCTGCTTCCACCCTGTCAATCAATGCCTTGGCGATATTCTCGCCTGCAATCGCATTATTAACATTAAGCGCATTACTGCTATTGCTGCTGGAACTTGCAACGGCATTTTCTTTAAATGTGCCTGCAACCACCGCATCATTGCCAGCTATTTCCCTGTTTTCAATAGTCCTCGCTTTTTCTACAGGCTTTGCAATAAAATTCGCCTGTTTTTTTTCAAAAGAAGACTGCATCGGCTCTATTTTGCTTAATGATACATATTCCCGGCTGCCGGCCTCTTTATTCTCAAGGGCTTGTGTTCCCTCGCCAACTGTTTCAGTCTTTTCAAAGTCAACGCCTTTTTGAGCATTTGCCCCCTCTTTTGCCACAGGCTGCATTTCCTCTATAGCTTTTCCCTTCAGAGCTTGTTTTTCAATCGCAATAGATTTTGAACTCGCGGCTACCACATTTGCATTGTTAGCTATTGTTTTGGCATTTGCAGCAGGTACATTGCCTGCACTTGCCGCAGGTAAAATCTTTGTTGCAACAGGCAGGTTTTTAATATCTCTTTCAGCTCTTGCTTTCTTTACATCATCGTTTTTCTTTGTAACAGTGTTTTCTAAATCCGCTTGCCGGTTTGATTTCGCTATTCCTGTTGTTTTTTCAGGAACCGCGGCTTCTTTAGGGTTTTGTTTCGCAAGCCTTGTCTTTCTTATGTCCTTTGCAGCTTCTCTGTTTGATGATTGTGTTTCATTTATTGCCTGCTTATTATATTCCTCATTATTTGCTTTCTCCTTACTGGCAACTTCATTAGTATTATTGTCTTTTGTTGCATTTTCAGATGGCTCATTCGCTGAAATATGGTTCTCAGGTTCTTTTATATTCCTGGCAGCACCAGCGCTGTTTGTTTTCAACATGGCAATCTCATGCTGTGGCTTATTTTGTGCTGTAGTATTAGGCGCAATCTTCTTTTTCTTTATATCTTTTGAATTATTTGCAGTAGTATTTAAGTCAGAAATATCCTTGCTGTTATTTGTTTGATTATCAGAATTGTTAGTCGTA
>CAIYVS010000262.1 GCA_903929655.1 uncultured Bacteroidota bacterium
ATGTGTTCGATGCCTTATTAATGCATTCTATTATACTTTCATAGCTATTCCTTTTGTTACTTTACTGCAACAGATTATGAAGAAAATGCCCTATAAGAAAAGATGGCTGAAAATGAAAAGAGGATTCGTTATCTTTGCTTATTGCTGGGTCGTAATCTTTATTTGGGAATTTTATGATGGTTATTTTAACGCAAGTTTTGCCACAAGGTTACATTTAGATGTTTTTGCGCCAATAGTTCTATTTAATCTTTCCTTAAGTTTTGTATATGCTTTGTCTACCATTCCATTAGGAATATTACTGCAGTTTATTTTAAGAAAAATGATTGGCAAAGAAAATAATCAAAATTCAAACTGATATATTACCAAATTTTCGCTAATTGTATTGCCCACTATGTGGCAAATGTTATTTGTTTTTATATGGCTACAAAGCTTTAGCTCTTATAGAGTAATACGTATTGGTTTTATTCTTTTTCATTGAATTTATTATTATGCGAAAACCAGAATTGCACCCAATGAATGGTTGGGCTATGGGTTTGGTATGTGTTTCGTACTTTTGCAGCACTTTTAGCAATATATTGATATTTATCTATGGAGTACGCTTTTCGCGATATTGAACAGAAATGGAAGAAATACTGGAATGATAACAAGGTTTACAAAGTAAGCAATGATAGTCCTAAACCTAAATTTTATATCCTCGACATGTTCCCCTACCCCAGCGGGGCCGGCTTACATGTGGGGCATCCGCTTGGTTATATTGCTTCTGATATTTATGCACGTTATAAAAGACTGAGTGGCTATAATGTATTGCACCCGATGGGTTATGATGCTTTCGGGCTGCCTGCTGAGCAATATGCTATAGAAACAGGGCAGCACCCGGCAGTAACCACTGAAAAGAATATAGCCCGCTACAGGGAACAACTGGATAATATCGGTTTTTGTTTTGACTGGGACCGCGAGGTAAGAACGAGCGACCCTAAGTATTATAAATGGACACAGTGGATCTTTTTGCAGCTATTTCATAGCTGGTATGACAGATCTGAGAATAAGGCGAAGAACATCAATACACTGATTGAGCTATTTGAGAAAGAGGGTAATAAAAATACACCCTCACCCGGAAATGCTGATCTGTCTTTTGATGCTGACGAATGGGAAGCTTTTTCTGAAAAAGAAAAGCGAGATGTGCTGATGAGTTACCGCCTGGCATATTTGAGTTTTGCGGAGGTGTGGTGGTGCGAGGCTTTGGGTACGGTACTGGCCAATGACGAGGTGGTGAATGGCGTATCTGAACGCGGGGGGCATCCGGTGGAGAAGAAGAGGATGAGGCAATGGTTTTTGCGCATTACGGAATATGCTGATCGTTTGTTGGGAGGCCTTGATAAGCTGGACTGGAGCGAGGCTATGAAGGAGATGCAAAGGAATTGGATAGGAAAATCGATGGGGGCAGAGGTAAGTTTTAGCCTCACCCCGACCCTCTCCGAAGGAGAGGGAGATGTTACGCAAATTAAGGTTTTCACCACTCGCCCTGACACGATATTTGGTGTTGACTTTATGGTACTGGCACCGGAGCATGAATTGGTGGATAAGATCACTACAGAAACACAAAGACAAGCGATCAACGAATACAAGCAATATGTAAAGAGCCGCTCAGAAAGGGAACGCATGACGGAGGTGAAACAGGTGACGGGTTGCTTTACCGGAGCCTATGCCATTCATCCGCTTACTGAAAAAGAAATTCCTGTCTGGATATCTGAGTACGTATTAGCGGGTTATGGTACGGGAGCTATTATGGCGGTGCCAAGTGGCGATGAACGTGACCATGCTTTTGCAAAACATTTTAATCTGCCTATCACCAATATTTTTGGTGACAAGTATACGGGTGAAAATGCTTACTCTGAAAAAACGGGCAAGCTGGAGAATTCGGGTTTTCTGAATGGGATAGAAATAGCACAGGCGATTGATATTGCCATAGCGGCTATTGTGAATGCAGGGAAAGGACGTAAAAAAGTGAATTACAAATTACGCGATGCGGGTTTTAGCAGGCAACGTTATTGGGGGGAACCGTTTCCGGTTATTTATAGAAGCCTCACCCCGGCCCTCTCCAAAGGAGAGGGTGATGTTGCGCAAGAAAGTATTCCCTATACTACTGATGAAACAATATTTGATGAATACCCTGAACTGCAAAAATTGCCTGTTGAATTACCGAAGGTGGATACTTATAGCCCGGGGCCGGAGGGACAGGGGCCTTTGGCGAATCTGAGTAATTGGGTAGATACTCCAGGGGGCAAACGCGAGACCAACACCATGCCGGGCTATGCTGGCAGCAGTTGGTATTTTCTGCGCTATATGGACCCGCATAATGATGAGGCTTTTGCTGACAGGAAGGCGATTGATTACTGGAGTGCTGTGGACATTTATATAGGAGGGAGCGAACATGCTGTGGGCCATCTGCTTTATAGCCGCATGTGGACAAAGGTTATGTATGACCTCGGGCTTATAGGTTTTGATGAACCTTTTAAGAAGCTTATTAACCAGGGTATGATACAAGGGAGTTCAAGGTTTGTATATCTAAATAGAGAACATAACACCTTTTATACTTTTAATCGAGTTAATCCCCCTGTAGGTTTAGGAAAAATAGAAACTTTAAGAGCGGATGTTAGTTTCGTGAATGGAACGGAATTAGATATTGAGGCTTTTAAAAAATGGCGTCCCGAGTATGCTAATTCAGAATTTGTTTTAGATACTGATGGAAAATATCATTGCGGAGTTGAAGTAGAAAAAATGTCCAAATCGAAATACAATGTTGTCAATCCTGATGATATGGTAAATCAATATGGGGCTGATACGTTCAGGATGTATGAGATGTTTTTGGGGCCTGTGGAGATGAGCAAGCCCTGGGATACTAAGGGGATTGAGGGTGTGCACCGTTTCCTGAAGAAAATGTGGCGATTGTATAATGATGAGCAGAAGGGATGGGTTGTAACAGATGAGGCTGCGAGTGAGGCTGAATTAAGGATACTGCATAAAACCATAAAAAAGGTTGGGGAAGATATTGAGCGTTTTTCTTTTAATACTTCTGTGAGCCAGTTCATGATAGCGGTGAATGAGTTGACTGCTTTGAATTGTCATAAATGCGAAGTACTGGAAAAACTGGCTGTTTTGATCTGTCCTTTTGCTCCGCATTTTGCAGAGGAGTTATGGCACCAGTTTGGGCATAATACAAGTGTGATGGATGCAAGCTTTCCGAAGTTTGAAGAAAAGTATGTTACGGAAAATTCCAAGAAATACCCTGTGGCCGTGAATGGCAAAACAAGGGCTGAACTGGAATTTGCTTTGGATGCAGAACAGAGTTCGATTGAGAAAGAAGTGCTGGCTGATCCTACTATTATAAAATGGATGGAAGGGAAGGCACCCAAGAAGGTGATCTATGTGAAGGGGAAAATGATCAATGTTGTGGTGTGACCCCCCTGGCCCCCTGAAGGGGGAAAACCCTCTAACTCCCTAAAGGGAGAATTATTTGTAATTAAAATATTTTATTAACCACTTTAAGTCCCTTTAGGGATTTAGGGTTTTAAATTAGCCTCCTAAGGGGTTGTGGTATGAAATTGGGATAGAAGGAGAGTTAAAACGACGGAAAAAGTTAGGGAAACGGAAGGTTTTTCAAGGAAAGCAG
>CAIYVS010000263.1 GCA_903929655.1 uncultured Bacteroidota bacterium
CCATATCTAATATTTATTTAATCAGCAATGGCAGTTTCAATGTCTAAAAGTAAAAAATTCGGGGCATTTATATTCTTTGCGCTTCTTTTCACTTTTTCTTCTGCAAAGATACACGCCCAGGACGAAGAAGGAACAGGTAGTTATTATATTGA
Organism: uncultured Bacteroidota bacterium; assembly: GCA_903929655.1. GTDB lineage: Bacteria > Bacteroidota > Bacteroidia > Chitinophagales > Chitinophagaceae > JABDGU01. Next base: position 153 of record CAIYVS010000263.1, read on the forward strand.
ACAACCTCGTGTTTTTTATGGGGGGCTGATAATAGGGGCTAATTTCAGCCAGGTGGACGGGGATAATTATGCGGGATACCACAAAACAGGACTGAATACAGGTGCTATTGTGTACGCGCAGTTAAAAAAGCACCTGGCCCTGAGCCTGGAAATACTTTATTCTGAGAAGGGGAGTAAGATCAGCTCGGCTGACCCTATCAGGTTTGCGAATGTAAATGGTACTACCTATGCGGTAACTGATTATGTTATTAAGGCTAATTATGCCGAGATACCGGTTATGCTGAATTATTTTGATAAGCGCAAAAGTCATGCAGGTATTGGTTTGTCATACTCGCGCCTGGTGAGTGGCAGTGAGGTGCTGGCTACGGTGCCTTCGCCTCCTCCAATAGATCTGAGTAAGTATCCCTTTAAGGCGGGCGGACTGGATGCGATAGCGGGTGTGGAATTGCATATTATTAAAGGTTTGTTTTTGAATCTCCGGTTTCAGTATTCCATTGTGCCGATACGAACGAATGTGCCTCCTAATTTTTCGCGGGCCAACCAGTATAATAATATGTATGTGCTGAGGCTGATGTATTTGTTTATCTGAACTGTGATGTATATGAATTACCCCGTAAAACTGAATATAAGAATAGACTGGAGCGAGATGGACCTTTTTGGCCATGTGAATAATGTGTCTTACTTTAAATATATACAGGCTTCGCGTGTTAATTATTGGGAGAAGATAGGGCTAGTAAGAATATTTGATGAACATAAAATTGGCCCAATACTGCTATCTACATCCTGCCAGTTCATCAGACCTTTGCATTACCCCGGCAACATTATTGTGCAGGCAAGTGTGGATTTTATAAAGAACACGAGTTTTGGTATTCAGCACCAGGTACTGAATGAGCAACACGAGATAGCGGCAATAGCGCAGGATGTGATTGTGATGTATGATTTTAATACAAACACGAAGGTGCCTTTCCCGGATGAGTACAGGAAGGTGGTGGAGGAACTGGAGGGAAGGACATTCTGATTTGAATTTGAGTACCGTTTAAAAATTGAGAAATTCGGTTATTTTCTTATTATTGCTATACAAGAAATACATTCTATGGACACAACATTAGGCATCGGCTCCAGGGTAGAGCACCCGCATTTCGGCAGGGGGGTAATAGTAGATACTGCTTCGGAAACTTATATTATCTGGTTCAAATCGGAAACAGGTACCAAGATCATTAATAAGGATTTTGCAGGATTGAGGGTTTTGGCAAAGGTGGAGGCAGAATCGGGTGAAGAGAATAATGGCATCACATTGGCGGATATAGAACAGGCACTGAATAATATACTGGACCAGCGCCTGCACGAAATGCAATTGGTGCCTATGGCATTGAAATGGAATAAGGGCATAATGATATTAAAGCCACATGACAGCAGCCTGCAGGCCAAAGAAGTGCCGATAGATGTGTTCTTTCACAAAATAGTAATGGTGCGCGACAGGTTGCGCCTGATAGAGCAAAAGATAAATGCCCATAAGGTGCTTACTGATGAGGAGAAGGTGGACCTGCAACAATATGTTACTGCGGTATATGGCTCGCTAACTACTTTTAATGTGTTGTTTAAAGAAACGCATCACCAGTTTAGAGGGATGGGTGGGAAGGAGGATTGATAGTATTGC
>CAIYVS010000264.1 GCA_903929655.1 uncultured Bacteroidota bacterium
AGAAAGGGGGAGTGGTGAGCACTCCTTGAAAATGTCTGTTCCTCTCAAAAGACGACAATGGTATGATAGCCTTTTCAGTTTTATTGAAACAACTAAACTGCCATTAAGTCTGACCGTAACTTCCTAATGCAAAATCTGGGTTTAATGCTGTGCATGACTTTTGCAAGTATCGGGCAAAGGCTGCAATATCCTTTTGAAGTAAAAGTTAGCGGAAAAGGGGCTGACGCTATTATATTCATTCCGGGCTTTAGCTGTGCAGGAGCTGTTTGGGACGCGAGCAGGGCAAAATATGAAAAAGACCATACCTGCTATACGCTGACCATGGCAGGCTTTGCAGGTGTGCCAGCACAGGGCATTGCAACATTCAAGGAAAGGGAAAAGGGAATTGCTGATTTTATGAGGGAAAAGAAGATAGGCAAAGCTATTATTGTGGGGCATAGCATGGGCGGGGCCTGGGCAATGGCACTGGCAGCTGATTATCCCGAACTGGTGTCGAAAATAGTAGTTGTAGATGCATTGCCCTGCCTGGCTGCTATGCGTCAAGCGGACTTTAAATCAAAGGATCCTAATGATTGCAGTATGATGGTAAACAGTATCACATTGATGAAGGACGAGGATTTTTATAAAATGCAAAAAATGAATCTGCCTCAGCTGGTTGCCGATACCATGAAGATCGAAATGATTGCGGAATGGTCTGTGAAGTCTGACAGGAGGACTTTTGCAGAACTGTATTGCGATTTTATGAACACAGACCTGAGAGAACAAATTGCAGCAGTACAATGTCCGTCGCTTATATTATTAGAACCCAGCTTTGAGAAGGTGAAAGGGGCTATAGATGGGCAGTTCGGTAAAATGAAGAATGCAGACATCAGGTATGCCAGCAAGGGCTTACATTTTATTATGTACGACGATAAAGAGTGGTTTGAAAAACAATTGAATAGTTTCATACAATAATAAGCAGTGATGACTTTTGAAGAAATATATAGTACTTACTGGCAAAAGGTCTTCCGTTTATGCATGGGCTATGTAAATGATGCTGAGTGGGCCAAAGATATTTGCCAGGAAACCTTTGTAAAAGTATGGGAGCAATTACCCAAATTCAGAAATGAAGCTTCGGTGGGTACCTGGGTTTTCAGGATAGCATCCAATAATTGCCTGGGACAAATTGCGAAAGCTAAACGGATACCGAAAGGAACATTGACCGGGGATGTTGCGGAAAACAAGCAACAGAATATTGATAAAGAACTGGACTTTTTATACAAATGTATTTCTGAATTAGCAGAAACAGACCGCATCATCATATCCCTGGAACTGGAAGATATGAAACAAGCTGAAATTGCGGGTATTGTTGGGATATCTGAAGCCAATGTGCGGGTGAAAATTCACAGGATAAAAGAAAAATTAACACAAAAATTTAAAGAAAATGGACAGTAATACAGACCTGAAAGAATTATGGAGTAGGCAGGCAGGTACCGTACCCGATAGTAAAGAAATTTTTGAGAAGGCCAACAAATATAAAAAGGAGCATATGATGCTACTGATAAGAACCAATATTTTGCTGGTCTTAACTTCTGCCTTCATAGCCTGGGTAGTATATTCTGCCCGCCCCCAAATGATAAGCACGAGGATCGGGTCTGTACTGGTAATAATGGCGATGCTGGTGTACCTGGGGGTATATAACAGAATGATCCCATTATTAAAGAATGTGAGCCATGATACCAGCAGCCAAGAGTACCTGCAAAACCTTTTGAAACTTAATGCAAAACAAAAGTTTTTGCAAAGCACGATGATGAATATGTATTATATTTTATTATCTACCGGAGTATTCCTTTATATGATAGAATATGTGTTGAAAATGAAAGCGGTATGGGGGATTCTTACCTATGTTTTGACATTTGCCTGGCTTGTTTTTAGTTGGTTTTATTTCAGGAAAAGGGCTATAAGAAAACAGGAGAAAGCAATGAACGAACTGATAGAAAAATTTGGGGATCTGGAAAGACAATTGAATCAGTAGCTGGCTCTTTAAGTCTCACTTTGCCAAGACTTAAACCAGTGGGGCTTATATTTTGACGGCTTGAAGGCCAATGAGGAGACCAGGAGTTTGGGTTGCGCCTCACTTTCAGGTAGAAATACCTGAAAGCACAGGAAATTAAGGAAATTCAATGGCGGATGAATAATGTCACCCTTTCAGGGTTTGGATATTACGTAGCTTATTCTCTATAATAATATCATCCCTTTGGGATTTTATATCTTAACTTAATGGCATTGCCTGCATAGGAAAGAAATGCTTATAAAATAATTTAATACCAAAGCGTGTAGATGGGCTAAGTAAGCTGAAAGAAATACAAATAGATGTAGCTAAAGAGGTTAAGAGTATTTACATAGTTAATATCAGTGAGCTGAACATAGGAGCTTTATTAAATAATAATTCATATTTATC
>CAIYVS010000265.1 GCA_903929655.1 uncultured Bacteroidota bacterium
AGCCCAATTAAATTTTCAGGGTAAATATAGTAAAATACACTCTCAGGGAGTGTAAATATTCATTGTATAGTAGTAGGTTGTAGAAGCCGCTATACATGTAATGAACGATTACATTAAAAAAGGTATGTTGTACCAAAAGAAACAGCCGACTAGTTTAGTCGGCTGTAATCCTTGCCAGAACAGAAATCAAACCTGCGCTAACTTATTATAATCAGATTTTGGGCCTTGGCTTGGTTTTAGACAACCAATTACTTTATGCGCAAATGGAAAAAGGGTTTCAAGCTTGAAACGCCTGAAACCCTTGTCTTTCTTGGTGGGAGCACACGGGTTCGAACCGCGGCCCCTCTGCTTGTGAGTTCTACACTCAAAAAGTTGTACCTATTTTGTACCAAAGAAAAAGACCGCACGAAGCGGTCTTTTTTAACTGATTGATAATCAGTGTGCCCCGAACAGGAATCGAACCTGCACTACCTTGCGATAACCAGATTTTGAGTCTAGCGCGTCTACCAATTCCGCCATCGAGGCTTTTTAATTAGTTAGCAGTTTACAATTAAAAAACTTGCAATTGAAGTAATAAAATTGCCAACTGTCAATTGCTAACTCATTTTAGCGGGCTGCAAATTTATCAATTCTTTCCTGAATGCGCAACAAGTATTTTTTGCGGAAATAGTAGTCTTTTATTTGCAATAAAAGATCTCTGCTTTGTTCTCCTGTATCAAACTTGTCAGTAAGTTTTAATACTTCCTGTTCCCATTGGCCCAGCAGGTCTTTCAGGGTATCTGTAACCTGTGTTCTGGTGCTCTCATTTCCCGGATCAGCTTCATATTCACTCAGCAATTCATTTAGGTCCATCATTTCCATCAGAAAAGCCGCTGGCAGATTATACTTTTCTTCATCTTCCAGCAAGCCATGTAGTTTTAATATATAAGACATAGTGGCATCCGGCTTGTTGAGGGTCTTATATGCATCATTATTTAATGCAGCCATACGTAAAGATTCTGCACGTTCTTCCTCGGCTGCCTGTGTAAAGCGGTCAGGGTGGTATAGTCGGCTCAATTCATAGAACTTTGTCTTAATTTTTGCAACATCAGGATGAAAGCTCAGCGGTATTTGGTATAATTCAAAATAGTTGTTCATATAAGTAATAAAAGCCCGTTATATTTTATCTTTGCACGAAATTAGGAAAGATGATCCGGATAGGCCTTATAAAAGAAAGAAAAGTACCGGCAGATGTAAGAGTAGCTTTAACACCTAAATATTGTGCCCACATTCAAAGATTTTACCCCGAAATAAAAATATATGTAGAACCCTCCGATTCCCGTTGCATCAGCGATGCGGAATTCATGGCTGAAGGGATAGAACTGAAAGAGGATTTGAGTGATTGCGACATATTATTAGGCATAAAAGAAGTACCCGTTGACAAATTGATACCGGGTAAGACCTATTTCTTTTTTTCCCACACCAAGAAGAAGCAAGCCTATAATCAAAAACTAATGCAGGCGCTCATAGCCAGGCATATCCGTATGATAGATTATGAATGCCTGACACATACAGACGAACAACGCATTTTAGGTTTTGGTTTTTATGCAGGAGTGGTGGGCACTCACAATGGCTTATTAACTTATGGTAAGAAATTTGGCCTGTATGACTTACCCGCAGCCCATATCATCGGTTCTTATGAAGGTATCCTGGCTGCTTATGAGCGGTTTAAGCTGCCCAATATAAAGATTGTATTAACAGGCTCTGGTAAGGTAGCGGCCGGGGTAATAGATGTAATGACCAAACTGGATATTGAACCCGTAGAGCCTGCAGATTTTCTCACGCACGAATATCAATATCCTGTTTATACACACCTGAAAGGGACTGCATTATATGCCAGGAAAGACAACGGATTGTTTCACCGCGATGATTTTCATGCACACCCGCAAGCATATAAATGTTTGTTCTCGTCCTTTGTCAATCAGGCTGATATACTGATCAATGGAGTTTACTGGGAAGGTGATATACCCCGGCTGTTCGAAAAACCTGATATACAGCGCAAAGACTGGCGCATCAAAGTAATAGCAGATATTACCTGCGACTTTGAGGGCTCTGTGCCTGTTAACCTCGGCTCATCCATTATTGCAGATCCTGTGTATGGTGTGGACAGGAAAACTTTACAACGCGTGGCTCCCTTCCAAAATACAAAAGATACGATTGATCTGATGGCAGTAGATAATCTGCCGAATGAACTGCCAAGAGATGCCTCGCAGTATTTTGCTGTGCACCTGGAAAAATATGTGATAAGTGAATTGCTAAAAGAAGAGAGCGATATTTTAAAAAGGGCTACAATTTGCGAGAATGGAAGCCTCACTAAAGATTTTGAGTACCTGAGCGATTACGCATATCCCAAGGCAACAGGTTAGGGACTTGAGAAATGCAATGAGATATATTAGCCGCGAATTAGTTCTTTTACTGCGTCTTCAATTTTGGGATACTGAAAAGTAAAGCCGGCCTCTAGTATTTTTCCCGCACTCACAGTGCAGCTTTTCAGGATCTCAGTACTCATCTCTCCCAGCATTATCTTCAGCATAAATGCCGGAACATGAAATACGATATGTATTCCTCTTTTAGTTTTGGCAATCGTCTTCATTAATTCTTCATTGCTGACAGGGTAGGGGGCTACTGCATTAAAAACGCCTTGCATAGCCTTGTTTTCCAATGCAAATAG
>CAIYVS010000266.1 GCA_903929655.1 uncultured Bacteroidota bacterium
GCATGGTGATCCCCACGCCGAACAGCTCCCTCAGGCCGTCGTTGGCCTCCTCCATGATGGCGAGGGCGAGGCGGGAGAGGCGCTCCACGTGGCCGGCCTGCGGGACAGGGACTCCTGCGAGGGGAGCGGAGGGGAAGAAAAGGGTCAAAAGGGGGGATTAGGGGCTCGGGTGGGGGGGGAGAGATGCGGGGGAGGCGGCGGAGGAGAGAGAGAGTGAAAACCAGCCGGGCACAGCTTTTGGGTTTGAGGGAGAGAGAAAGAAAGCCTCGCCTGCGGCCGCCACGTACTGAGCCCCGATCGTCTCCACCTTCAGGAGCCCCGCGTCCTCCACCAGCTCATCCAGGTGCAGGAACACGGTGTTGAGGAGGTCGAGGAGAGCAGAGGGGGACAGCTGGACCGGGGCGGGGGCCACGGCCGCATCGCGGTCGCCGGCAGCCCCCTCGCCCGGGGAAGGGGCGTAGTTTTCCCCGGGGCTTATCTCGATAAAGAGGACCGAGGCGTCGGAGAAGGAGTCGGCGTAGCGGCGGAGGAGCAGAGGGTCCGACGAGCGGGCGCTCTGCAGCTTGGCGAGGACCTCCGGCGGGAGCATGAGAGCCAGGATCTCGTCGCTCTGCTGCTCCTGCTGCCGCAGGGTCTGTCGTGAAGGAAGGGGGGGGGGGGGGGAAGGATGATTTTGAGCATAAAGTGGACCAGCTTATATCCATCGTGAGCCATGTAGATAATGAACAGCAAGTACGCGATGCGGGCGAGCTGATAGATGTTTACCACAAAAAAAGCCACAAACCAAGAAAAGGGAAGAGAAGAAAACAAGACGACAGCAATTCCCGCCCATTCGAATTTCTTGTTTTTAGAAACTGAGCCTTAATCCAGGCCCCTGTTCATGAAATCTATAAATGGTTTCATGGTGGCAAATACATCTCCCACCTTTTTCACTAAATTTTTGCTTGTCAGGTCCACATCACCAAATTTATGGCTAGCTACAAAGCTTTTCATTTTCAAATATTCAGCGGCAGGGTTATCCGCACTATAGCCTTGTGGCAATGTTTTTAATCGCTCCCCTTCAATATCGCCAAATAATTTTTTAAAAGCAGCCTTGCTGATGATCTGTTTAAACTCTTTGAAATTATAATCTATCTCCTGCCTCACAGCTTTTAGAAGCGGAGTCTCCGGCATCCACAATCCGCCACCGGCCATGCTTTTACCAGGCTCTATATGTATATAATATCCTGCTCCGGCAAATTTTTTGCCTCCCTTGCTTAAGCCTGCACTCAGGTGTGCTTTATAAGGTGTCTTATCTTTAGAGAAACGAACATCACGAAAGATGCGAAAAATAGCATCCTTTGCTTTTAGCTCAGCAAATTCAGGTTCAGACTTTGCCATATGCCCTATCAGGGCACTAACAAACTCTTCAAAATCTTCTTTGCAAGCCTGGTATTCATCACGGTGTTTATCAAACCATGCCTTATTATTGTTTTTAGCTAAACTCTTTATAAAACTGAGCGATTTTTCCTGTAGCATAAAATGATTATTGCGTATTTAGTATTGCTAAGATAGGAAAGGGATAAATCTTTTGCAATTATCAAAAGCCTGCAACGCAATGAAAATAAGAACAGGCTGCAATAACAGCATTTTTATACCTTTATTAAAAATATGTTATGAAAAAACTATTTTATGTCAGTATTTCAATGGGTGCTATTCTTATTTGTTTGGCAGTTCTATTTAAAGAAATGGATTGGGGTTGGAATAAGGAGCTGAGAATTGCAGGCGTGTGCGTTTTATTATTTGCCATGTTACTCTTTATGTATGCTGCCATTAAGAAGAAAAAAATAACAGACTAAACTCAAACAAATACACTGTCAAAGGTTCTTATAATTCATAAACAACCTGTGCGTATTTCACTTCCCCGGGCAAAGGAGGATTCATTTTCCTTATTGCTACCCTTATTTTCTCTGCCGCCGAAACATTCAATTTTATGGTAGTATGTATATGCTGGGCAAAAGTTTCCAGCAATTGCCCGCTTTGTTTAAAGGTATTACCTACAATGCTTTGAATAAGCGTATAGTCAACAAAAGGCAGGGGACGGTCATTATGTGTAGCCAAAAAAATATCCACGTCTATTTCAAAATCATTGCCCAGTACCTGCTCTTCAGGGTAAAGACCAATAGGGGCATGCAATTTGATACCATGAAGCGAAACTGTAAGCATTTAAATCATCATTAAGAATTCAATGCCAAATTCAGAAAGAAAAATGCCATTTCCAAATTAACCACCTAAAACCTCGGATCTATTGAATAAGGGAACACGGTGGTCTGGTAGCGGTTTTTATTTGCAGGAACAAAATAGTTAGGCCCGAATTTATACACGCTATACCAGCCAGCTCTGCCTCCGCACGCCGTTACATGGTGCGGCTTGGGCCCGTTGGGATCAGAATTGGTGCTCACAACATATAAAAGCCCGTCCTGGTCATCAACCGCCAGGTCGTGGGGCAAAGCAAAATCGCCATATATGATGGAAACCACCTGGTAAGTATTATAGTCTAACACATAAACAGACCCTATATTACCCTCACCGGCACCCGGGTTACTGGCATCCCCCATACAACAAACAAAAATATAAGGCGTGGCAGGATTGCCCGACATCGCCATTTCCTGCGGGTAAGAACCTACCGGTATTACCTTTATCAGTGTATCGGCATAAGCATCCATTACCCTTACATCATTGGTGCCCTGGCAGGTAACAAAATACCTGGAATCATCGGGCACCATCTGAATTTCATGCGGATTTGGTTTGCTGTTGTTCGAGTCAGTTGCCAGTGGCGGATTAGCATCAACGCTGATCTGTTTCACTGGGTTATTACCGATCTGCAAGACAGCCGGGAAGAATTTATAGATCACGTTGCCATATTGCCCGGTCATATAAAAAGTATCCCAGGTAGGATTACTTTCTATTCCGTGCAGGTAAGCAAAGCCAAGACCATTACTGTAATAAGATTTATGCTTAAAGGATGTGGGGCTGGTATTAAGTAATTCAAGACCTCCCGTACTCTGGAAATTTGTAAGAGCCACCCCTGAATTATCAGGTGAAGCAATAGCAATTCCCCATGACCCTCCGCCCGGCACACCGCTATTGCTCATATTCACCGTGCCAACAACAGTATCTGAACGTGTATCTATTTTTTGAATTCCAGGCCCTGCATAAAAACCCACATAGGCACTCATACCATCATCCGACATAGCAATGCAATGTGGTGCTTCTGTAAGCCCGGGGTATATGCCCACCTGTATATAACGCATGATCACCATACTCTTGGCATCTATTACAGAAACCAAATCGCAACCCTGCTCTGTTAAGTATATCTTTTGCCTCGTATCGGGATCTGAAGCGAAAGGGATATTACCATATTTATCAGGCGCACCACTGGCTATCCAGTTATACAAGGTCATATATTCGCTTTTTGAAAGGGGTGTTGCGGGATTGCTTGTGGAAATGGTTGGAGGCTGTATTGGCAATACTATCGTGCCTAATGAAGAATCCGTATTTACCCGGTATAGTAATAAGCTGTATTGGGTGCAATAAGGCACTACCACCGCCCCCTGCCCGTCGCCTTGGAAAAGATGTTCCCAGCTATCCAAGGTCAGACCGGCTGCACTGCTGGCTGCATTATGACATCCCGTTGTGGCACATTTGCTGATAAAAATATTTGCAATTTCAGCAGGGAAATTCCCATCCGCCGGCGTCACATTATTAGACGCTTTGGGTTTACACGAAATTACCGTATAAACCATTAAAGCAAACAGGATACTGATAAAAATAAAACGTTTCATTTTATATAATTACATAAACGATCAAGACATATCTAAACTGTAAATTACTTACAATGCTATCTATTATTTATGATTTCGGTCATGACCAGGACCCTGCCTATTTGGCAAACCTGCTGCAAATTGAATAAGGGGCAAGCGGCACTTCATACCTGTACTTATTAACAGGTTTCAGCGTATTGAGGCTGTAAACACTATACCAGCCGGGGTGGCAATTGCCCGGCAAACAGTGGTGCGGCGGCGGCCCTGTGGGATTTAAATTACTGCTGGGAATATAAACAAGCCCGTCCCTGTCATCAACACAAATACCATGAGGCTGGTAAAAATCACCATACAGCACTGTTTTAAGCTGGTAAGTGTTATAGTCAAAAACATAAACTGAGCCTTGATTATATGGAGCATTATTTGCATCCAGCATACAAGTGACGAACAAATAAGGTGTTGCAGGATTAGTTGAAAAAACCGCCTCCTGCGGAAAAGTACCGGCATGCAGCACCGTATCCAGCTTATCCGTATGGGCATCCATAACCCTTACTTCATTTGTACCTTCACAGGTAACAATATATTTTGAGAAATCTGGTGCCATGAACAATGCGTGAGGGTCTTCCCAGCCCTGGGCTCCATCTTGTTGAACTGCTGGAGTAGCATCTAAGCTGATTAATTTCAGGAAAGGGTCCCCGGTTTGCAGTCCTGAAGGAAAAAACCGGTAAATGGTATTGCCATATTCAGAAGCGATAAAAAAAGTGTCAAAAGTAAAATTACTGCATATGCCATGCGGGTGGGTAAAAGTAATGCCATCAATAAAGCCTCCATAACCCACCTTTGCCTTAAGAGGACTCGTGTTTAAATAAACCACCGAACCCGCAGCCGAACCCGAGTAGCCTAGCGCCAGGTTAGTAGCCAGTAATGCGGTGTCCGCAGCAGGTGAAGGAAATACCACATTCCAGGAACCAATATTGTCTATCCCGTAATGGCCTATACTCACGCTTTCCACCACAGTATCAGTACGGGTATCTATTTTCTGTATATAGGCTCCTGCATAGAAACATACATAAACGCTTTTACCATCGCTGGACGCTACAATATTATGAGGCGATTCAATACTGGTAGGGTTCAAACCAACGCGAATATTGCGCATCACCACCATAGACTGTGCATCTATAACAGAAACCAGGTCGCTCCCCTGGTCAGTCATGTATAATTTTTGCCTCGTGTCTGCATCTGTTGCAAAAGGGATATTGCCATTCTTATCAGGCGCACCGCGGGCTATCCAATTGGATAAAGAAAGGTATTCTGTCCTGGAGAGCGGCGTGCCCGGATTAGAAGCACTTATGGTAGGTGGCTGGCTAGGTGGCACTATAAAACCTAAAGCAGAATCTGTATTCACCCGGTACAATAACAGGCTATAAATTGTGTCATATGGTATCACTACCGATCCCTGACCATCTCCCTGGAACAAATGCTCCCAACTATCCAGTGCCAGCCCTGCTGCCCGGCTTGCAGCATTATGACAACCCGAAGTAGCACATTTATTCAGCATAATATTAGCAATTTCAGGCGGAAAGTTTCCGTCTGCTGGCGTAACAGTCACCGAAGACTTAGGCTTGCAGGAAATTACTGTATAGACCAGAACAACAAACAGGATGCTTATAAAAAGGGAACCTTTCATAGATATGTAATTTAGACAAAAAGACCGCTTATACCATAATAGACGGCAAAATTTTCTTTAAAGCTTGTTTTTAGCCCGGATTTTCCTTTCAGACCCTCATTAAATATCTGCTTCCGTCTCAATCAATTATCTTGCGAATCAATGAAATTTTATTTTATTACAATTTTCATGATGATTGCTGCATTTTGTTCATTTTCGCAAGTGCAAAATGCAGAATCTGACTTTACAGATACCCTGCTTATCAAGCTGCAGCATATGCAATTGCCCAAAACTGTAAAGATCAGGGAGATACATGTGCATGGCAACGACATCACCCGGAGAACCATCCTCCTGCGCGAAATGAGTGTGCACGAAGGCGACACTGTTCCAAGTGATTCCTTAGCTGATCTGTTAAAAGAAAACCAGCTCCGGCTGCTAAACCTTTCCCTCTTCAACGAAATTGACATGGATATTGAAAAAGTATCTGATTCCGCAATAGATTGGCATATACATGTAAAAGAACGTTGGTATATTATACCCGAAGTAGCTTTTGGCCTCGCAGACCGCAATTTCAACCAGTGGTGGGTAGAACAGCACCACAACATCAACCGTATTAATCTGGTACTCGCAGCAGACGATAAGAATTTCAGGGGCAACCTCGAAACCCTTACCGCATATGCGCAGATAGGCTATACTCAAAAACTCATGCTCAATTATATGCGGCCTTATATAAATAAGGCCCAGAAAAGTGGCATAGGTTTTTCAGTCAGTTATTCCACAAACAGGCAAATATTTTACAAAACCGATTCCAACAAACAGGTTTATGCAGGCACTTATACCAGCCCTGTGCTGCTGAAACAATTTGAAGCTACCATAAGCTATACCTATCGCCCTGCCTATGCCCTAAAACATATGTTCCAATTGGGCTACAGGGATTATCATGTGGCAGACACCGTACTCACCCTTAACAGTAATTATTTTGCAGATAGCAGCAACAGGATCCGTATGCTGGAACTGGTTTACCGTCTGGAACTAAATAAAGCAGATAACTGGAACTACCCCCTCACAGGTTTTAAACTGGTAATACAAGCCAATAGCCGGATCGGATTTGAGGGCATCCGCTTTCAGAACCTGGTAGATGTGGAGGCAGCTTATTTTTATGAACCTTTCCATAAATGGTATGTTTCAGGCATTTTCAGGGGACGTATCATGCTGCCCGAACAACAACCTTATGCATTAACAGAAGGCATGGGCTTTTTTGCAAATTATGTACGCGGCTATGAATACTATGTAGTAAACGGTTCCCAATACGGCATCCTGCGTTTCGACCTCAAACGCGAAATTTACAACCACACTTTTAGCAATATACCCCTGAAATATTTTACAGCTTTTGCCTTCAGGATTTACCCTAAAATATTTGCAGACATCGGCGCTATACGCACCCTCGACCCTAATAGCAGCAATAGCTTCCTCAGCAATCAATTATTATATTCGGGCGGCATAGGGCTCGACATTATCACCGTTTACGATTTTAAAATAAGACTCGAATTCGCATACAATCACTTGCAACAAAAAGGATTATATTTACA
>CAIYVS010000267.1 GCA_903929655.1 uncultured Bacteroidota bacterium
ACTGCTGCAACGCACGCTCAACGCCTATCACAATCGCGCAATCGCTACTCAGGAAGTCATCGAAGAGTTGATCAAACTCGCGAAACAACTCAGTGCCGCCAAAATCAAGGTCTGTATCCTCCCGGCGCTGGTTAAGCTTTCTCAGCCCTCTATTCTGCCAAAAAATACCGGCCAGCAACACCGTAATGATACCGATGAAAAAGAGCAAGAAAACGTTAAAGACTTGATTAATGGTCATCTGTAATTTTTACCTGCTTTAAAGAAAATTTTCGTTCTAGAAAATTTCCGAATACAGAGTCACCTGATTACGTCCGTGGGCTTTGCCCCAGTTCAGCGCTTCCTCCGGGATAATTTGTAATGGTAGGTGATAAGGTAGTAGTGCCGCAATCTACACTTGACACAGAGATTACACCAACCTTACAGCATACATACTGGCTTTTTGTAATCGTGCAATGATTTCCATAAGCGTCTACAAGATCTGCCCAAATGGTTATTGTGCAGCAAGCACCGGTGGCTAATGAAAACCCATGAGAAAATGTATTGAATGAACTAGGGAAAGACATGCCTGGAAAGCAAGGGCCAACCATGTTATACATATCCACAGTCCATCCGGGGCCGGGGCTGACATTCATCGTAGCGGTGTAGCTACAACCATTGGGACCTGCAATACCAGTGACAGACAATGTTGCTGTACCTACAGTAGCGCAAGGGTTGTTTACAGGCCTGGTTCCGCACGAATCAACACTGTCTTTGACAACAAGAGCAACCAAATTCGGTATTGAATGACAAAAGAATTTAACAAAGCGAAAGCTGAGTACTGTACTTGGCGCTTGTAAAGAATTAATAGCTAAAGTTGAATCATGATAAGTACACTGAATGGTTGGCGGTGCAACAGTTGTTTTGTTATAAACAGGGTTGAAAACAGAGAAGTATATATACTTATTTATAGTGCCATTATGTTTATCTATTGAGCCTATAGTATAACCTAAACCATATTCCCGCCTGGTGTCTAATATTGAAATATTAGTACCGGCACTGGAAAAGCTGGACCTGCAAAAAGCTATAGTTCCGCCATTAAGAGATGATATATTTGTTTCAACACCTTCCAATATGGGGACTGAGCCGGCTAAAACAGGATCATTTATAGTAGCATTGGGGTTCTCGCATGTGTACAATGCAAAGTCGCCGCTTGAAGCAGTATATAAATAAGGATAAATACGCGATGTATTGGTAAATGTACTGCTATTCTTTAGCGTGTGAATATTAACCGCCACTACACCGGTTGGATCTGATGAGAAAGTAAATTGTTTTGAGTCTGTTGCAAACGCATGATCATCAGATAGCATGCCGTTAAGCATTAACCTGTCATTAGTATGAACGCCGCTGGGATCCTTGTAAGCATAAAATATCTGTGTAAACATGGAATGCTTCTTGGTGCCATCAATTATATTGAATAATCTATACGAATTAAGAACACCAGACATATGGACAGTAGGTGGGGTATATGAAACAAGGGTAGCTTTATTAACATTGCCATCAAAATCTCCGCCACATAACAATACACGACCCGGAGTGGTGGAGGTGGCGGGGTGAGAAGCATCGGCAACAACTCCTGTAAATATATGTGAGTGAGATCTCAAACGAATCGTTCGGCCCATGCTCGGCTTCAAGGACTTCCACGCAGCCGCCAAGATCATCTCGGGCATCGAGACGATGCACATGATCAAGAA
>CAIYVS010000268.1 GCA_903929655.1 uncultured Bacteroidota bacterium
CCCAACGAATATCATAAAGGCCGCATGGCCTCTGTGATCTTTCATGCATACAAGCAAATAAAAAGCAGCGGCAAAGTAAAATTATTCCATTCCCATAATCCTAACTATAAAGATGGTGAGCAGATAAGAGATTTTATTTACGTGAACGATGTGGTGAGCATCTGTACTTGGTTAATGGAAAAACAACCTGCCAGCGGACTATATAATGCAGGTTCAGGCAAGGGCCGCACCTTTCTTGACCTGGTAAAGGCAATATTCAATACATTGCAAATGCCAGAAAATATTGAATTCATAGATACACCTGCAGATATACGGGATAAATACCAGTATTTTACAGAAGCTGATATGAATAAATTAAAGAGTGCAGGCTACCAAAAGCATTTTCATACACTGGAAGAAGGTGTGAAAGAATATGTTACTGAATACCTGGCAGATACCAATTATTATTAAATCGGGCAAACTGCTATTTTATAATTTTCCTTATTTCTTTATTTCCATTGCCATCTACCAACTCTAATAGATAAGTCCCTGCATTAAAATCTGAGGTATTAATAAGTTCCTTATTCCCATGAATACTAGCTCTGTACACCTCTTGCCCAAGTATATTGTATATTCCTAATGCACTACCGATCTCTGCGCCCTCTATTATCAACTCATTTACTACAGGATCAGGATATATTTTTAAACCGGCGCTTGTATTATGTAAACCACTAAGTCCTAATGTACCACCTACACACGCTACAGAAGAATCAGGAAAGGTGCATGGAATATTGCTGTAAGCAATAAAACAAATAACATCTGCGGGATAAATATTATTTGCAGAATAAGTAGATGCAAAGGCATTAGGAATGAAAACCCCGTTTTTTGTCCATTTGTAAGTGAGGCCAGGATTACTGTTTTGTACATGCCCTGTAAAAGTTACCAGGTCTCCGAAATGATAAGTAAGAGGATAATTGCTTATGCTTATTACGGGTGGAGGAAAAGATTCTATTTCCAGTTGTATAGAATTGCTGTTAGCTGTATTGATTGGCTGGCAAACATAGTTGCTGCTAACCGTGCAGGAAATATAATCTCCATTTGATAAGCTTGTACTGCTATATACCGGCAATGTAGCACCCGGTATAATTGTTCCGTTTAGCATCCATTCATATACCGGGCTGCTAACACCATTTACACTTGCTGCAAATGAAATATTAGTGCCTGCACAAACGGTGTCACCGGGAAATACAGATACAGATATTAAAGGAGTACCGTGAAAAGGATTTACAGTTACAGGAACGCTTAGTGTATCTGTACACCCGTTCAGGTTAAGGATAACCGAATAAGTGCCGGAATTAGACAACTGCACATTTCCTATTACAGGATTTTGCGAATTAGATGTATAAAAAACAGGACCGTTCCAGTTATATGTAACGCCAATACTGGAACTGCCGGCAAAAAGGTGCAAAGTATCCTGTTCACAAACAGGGTTATTGCAACTTACCGTAGCTGAGTCTGGCCTAGGCTTAACAACAATATGAATACTGTCTTTTGCATAACAGCCGTTCAGGTTTGCAATTGCCATATATTTTCCCGAGTCAGCCAATACAGCATTATGAATAATGGGGTTACTGATATTAGATGAAAAGAAATTGGGTCCCGACCATTGGAAAACTGCGCCGGCGCTGCTCACCGCATTCAGATCGATATCTGCATTCACACAAACCGGGCTATTGCTTGTAAGTGCAGGTACAGTTGGCATAGGATTTACTACTGTATGAATCGTATCATATATGCTGCAACCATTCCATGTTATAGTTAAAATATAATCTCCGGCATTATAATAATGTGCATTCGGAATACTGACGTTTTGAGATGAAGAAGTATAGGAAGGAGGCCCGGACCAGCCGTAACTTGCCCCTGTGTTGCTGTTGCCCGCACCTATCTTCAATGTATCGCCATCACAAACAGGACTGTTATTATTTATCAATGGGTTTACAGGCAATGGATTTATATTAACGTTAGTGGTATTTGACGAGAAACACGAGCCCAGGTGAACCGTAACTTTATAAACGCCGGAATCAATTAAAACAACATTGTTCCTTACCGGATTTTGAGATAAGGAATAAAAATTATTGGGGCCAGTCCAGCTATAAGTAACTCCGGGACTTGAAGAATTAGAGGCCAGGTTCAGATCAGCACCCTGGCAAACAGGATTGTTGCTGCCTGCAGAAGGCATATTAGGAGTGATATGAACAACAACAGATGTACTATCCGAAACACTGCAGCCATTCAATGAAACACTAACATGATAAGTGCCCGCATTCAGCATAGCAATATTGTTTATAGAAAAACTCTGCGCCGCAATTATAAAGCTGTCCGCGCCCGTCCATATGTAAACGGCATTTGTAAAAGAGTCTATTGCCGATACACGCAGCGTATCCCCTACACACAAAGGGCTGTTGGTATTTATCGCGTTTATTATCGGCAGGGGTTTTACAATAACATTAGATGACGCAGACGAAGAACAAGGCCCTAAAGTAACAGTAACAGTATATAAACCTGAATCCGCCAAACTGACATTATTCCTGGTAGGATTATAAATGGATGATGTAAACGCGTCAGGCCCATGCCATGAAAAAGATACACCAAGATTTGTAAAATTCGCTACAAGGCTCAGGTTGCTGCCCGTGCAAAGCGGGCTGTTAGTGCTTATAGTCGGAATAGTTGGTGTCAGATTCATATTTACATGTAAAGAATCACGTATTCTGCAGCCATTTTGAAGCGTATCATTTATATAATAAAAACCCGTGTCCGCAAAAACAGCATTGGCTATATAGGTGTTTTGCAATGGAGAACTAAATGTATTAGGCCCAAACCAACGATGCCCTATTACGGAACTGGAATCTCTTAATTTTAATGTATCTCCTGTACAGATAGGACTATTGCTGCTAATGTTTACAAACACAGCTCTTATACGGATATTAATACCATCATCTTTACTGGTATCAATAGGATTGCTGGATATGATCCTGATGCGGTAATGGGTGCCACTTATAATATTAAACGGCATTCTGCAAAAAACACTATCAGCCAAAGTTGTTGAATCTGAACCAATAATGATACCATTTACAAAACTGCCGGAACTGTCTGACAACTGTATCCTGAAAACATTCCCGGCAGCAAAAGTATCACTTACAATAAAAGGAACACGAAAAGTATCACCATCGCAAAAAACAGTGTCCCTGAAAGGCTGACTAAAAAAGACAACAGTATCAGGGGCAAATTTAGCAAGAAGGGCATCGAAAGAGCCTCCGCAATAAGACTGGTAACACCCTGTAGTTGCTATATTAGCTGTACTATTTGTATAACCCGTCATGTATATTTTCCCCAGGCGATCGCAGGTAATGGCTTCTGCCTCATCATATCCGCCGCCGCCATAGTAAGTTCCCCACCATTTTTGTCCAGCAGAATTGAAAGACGCGAGGAATGCATCATAACTGCCGCCGCCAAAATTTGCCTGGTAAGTACCCTGCGACGCGATATTATTAGTACTGCTCGTATATCCAGACATATAAATATTTCCCTGCTGATCGATAGCTATACCATTACCAGCTTCATCATTTCCCCCTCCGTAATAGGTAGACCATTGCCTGCCGCCGGAGCTATTAAGTTTTATGAGAAATGCATCTTGATTACCTCCAATGGCAGACTGAAAACTCCCAGTACTGGCAATGCCCGAATTGCTCATGGTATTACCCGTCATATATACATTCCCGGCAGCATCACATAATATTGCATTAGCACTTTCCGTACCACTGCCACCCAAATAAGTTCCCCATATGCGGGAGCCGGAAGAATTGAATTTCTCAAGGAAAGCATCATAAATACCGCCGCCAAAATTTGTCTGTAATGCCCCACTTGTTGAGATACCTCCATAACTGTCCGTGAAACCGCACATGTATACATTACCCGATGGGTCAGCGCATACCGCCGTCCCCTCATCATTACCCGAATTGCCAAAATAAGTTGACCATTGGATAGCGCCATTGCTATTAAATTTCGCGAGAAATGCATCCCTGGAACCACCGCCGAATCCTGATTGATAACTACCGGAAGTAGATATACCATTCGTACTACTGCAATACCCGGTCATGTACACATTTCCCGTTCCATCACATGTAATTCCAAAACCTTCATCGCCACCAGTTCCTCCAAAATAGCTTGACCATTGCAAAGAACCTGTGCTATCAAATTTTGCAAGAAAGGCATCATCAGTACCCCCGCCATAGCTTGCATGATACGCTCCGGCGGTGGAGATATCTGATGTACTGCTGGTATAACCTGTAATAAAAACACTTCCACCCTGCCCGCACTTTATACCATTGCCATTTTCATTTCCATTGCCACCAAAATAGCTAGCCCATTTTAAATTGCCGGAACTGCCA
>CAIYVS010000269.1 GCA_903929655.1 uncultured Bacteroidota bacterium
AATTATTTTTATGACCATTATATAAATGAAAGCTATTTCGCAACAGCACAACATAATAGACATAAAATCCTGCAAAATTACATTTCTGATTTGCAGATTTTTCATTTCCATGATACATCAGCTACATCCTATTTAAGAAGGGAATGTGATGTAAACGATAATTTGTTTTTGAAACAAGACGGCAGAAATTTGCCGGCATTTTTATATTACCTGAAATTAAAGCACCCTAAAATTTATACTAGGATTCTTAAATCAATACAGGCCGTTGCGCCTTATATCAGTAGTTTTATTTTAGAACCAAGTCGACTGAACGAAAAGGAAATAGAGCTGAGATGGGTTGACATGGGCGATCCTGAGTCTAGCTTTTCTGCCTATCAGCTATCTGATGGAACACTTCGTTACATTGCTTTGGCCACTCTGTTGATGCAACCTGAGCCCCCCAATGTAATTATTATAGATGAACCCGAACTTGGCATGCATCCTTTTGCAATTGCCAAATTAGCAGGCATGATACAGGCTGCTTCAGCCAAAGCACAAATAATTGCAGCTACACAATCTCCGGGCTTAATAAGTAATTTCACTCCAGAAGATGTTATTGTAATTGACAGGAGTGAAACAGAAAATCAGACCATTTTTAAAAGGCTTCATTCTGAGGATTGGAAAACCTGGTTAACCGATGCATCGCTTGGTGAATTGTGGGAAAGGAATATTATTAACTCAGCCCAACCATTTCTTAAACATTGACAAAGCGAATTATCATAATTGGAGAAGGCCAAACCGAACAATCATTTTGTAATGATGTATTGCAGCCTCATTTTAATGCAAAAGACACTTTAATACAAAACCCGACAATAAAGAAAACTGGCGGAGGTATCGTTCATTGGGATGCTTTAAAGACGCAGATAGAACGTCATCTAAAACAGGATCAAAGAGCCTATATTACAACATTGATTGACTATTATGGCATTCATGATCATCATGCATATCCATTATGGCAAAAAGCAGAGCAACTCCATGATCCATGCAAAAGAATGAATATGGTTGAAAGCGGTATGCATAATGATATAGCACCTGATCTCAGAAGGCGCTTTATACCTTATATACAGCTGCATGAATTTGAAGGTTTACTGTTTAGTGAAATGGAGGTTTATGATAATAGTTTTGAAAGAAATGAATTTGGGGATTACGATTACCTGCTGGAAACAATCAGGGATAACCCTAATCCTGAATTGATTAATAAAGGTCCTGAAACATCCCCTTCAAAAAGATTACAAAGGATTATTAAGGACTATCATACTGATACTGAAAATATGAAAGTTTATTATGGCTCGGCATTAGCTCATGATATAGGCTTGCCTAAAATAAGGAGTAAATGCCCTCGCTTTAACGACTGGATTACAAAACTTGAGAACATCTAAATAGAATTAAAACCATATCAACAGCAAGTAATAAACAAATACAGGAAACCAAAGATATGGGAGAGGCTTTTTATAATTTCTGGTCTGCTAACCCCCGCACCCCAGTTGAGCAAGTATTCATCTAATAAGCAATAATGCTGGGCATAGTGTCCAGACTATGTCCAGGAGGAATGCAACCTCCGGATTGCCGTCTGTTCCATCTTCCAGCCCATTAACAATTTTCTTCCCGCGCCTAGAGCCACTTCCCAACAAAAATTTGGATTCGGGTACTTCAATTTCGTATTTTTATGGGCAAATTAGGTCGTATGTTGTTTTAATTTAATTTGTCATTTCCCATACTACTCTATCAAATTTTATCCACAAATTGTCGCTTTTATTTTTTTTGCAAAACCGGAAAATTCAGGATTATCTCATTGATAATCAAATTTTTATATTGAAAATCAATTTTCCGGCATCGGAAAAAACCGGAAGAAACCGGAATTTTCAATGTGGATA
>CAIYVS010000270.1 GCA_903929655.1 uncultured Bacteroidota bacterium
CCTGTTGTATTTCAATTGAATCATGATGCGGATATAAAAAAGTAAATGCGTTCATTTTTTACCAGGTTAAATCACGCAATATGAATAGATCGGTTTTATTGTTGTGTATGTTAGCATTCATCCCCATATTGGCTTTTTCGCAGGCACAGGATGATGTATATAACTATGTAGAGCACATGCCTGAATTTAATGGAGACTTGAAACTCTATATGGCTTCAAACATTCACTATCCCGACGAAGCACGTAAAGCCGGAGTAGAGGGAAGGGTGGTGCTGAGTTTTGTGGTAAATGAAGATGGTAAAGTTTCGGATATACAGGTACTGAGAGGGATAAGCACCGCTTGCGATGAAGAGGCAATAAGGGTTGTAAAGGAAATGCCTGACTGGAAACCTGCAAAACAAAATGGCAAAGCTGTTAAGGTCAGGTATACCCTGCCTGTAATTTTTTCATTAGGTTCCGCGTCGCCGGACAAGCCCAAGGGGAAATTCACTTATGTGGAACAAATGCCTTCTTTTGACGGCAATATGTATGAATTTATCTCCAATAATATTCATTATCCTGACTCGGCAAAAAAGAGGGGATACAAGGCAGGGTGATGGTGAATTTTGTTGTTAATGAAGACGGTTCGATCTCGGATGTAAAGGTGGTAAGAGGTATAGGAAGGGGTTGTGATGAAGAGGCCATGCGGGTAGTGAAAATGATGCCCAAATGGAAGCCGGGAAGGCAAAAGGGTGAACCCGTAAAAGTGAGTTACACTTTGCCTATATCATTCAGGCTAAGCATTGAGGTAAATGCGAAATAATGAGTGTGATAGCCAATTATTTTATCAGCGCCTGCAGATCCTCATCCCCTTCCAGGTTATTCATTTGCTCCATGATGTGTGGATAGCGCCAGTTTACCCAGCGGCTGGTGGGTTTCACTGTAAAGCGTTTGGGGTTTGGCAATGAAGCTATTATCATAGCTGCCTCTGCCCTGGAAAGGTTTTTGGCCGATTTATGAAAGTATTTCCTTGCTGCGGCTTCTATGCCATAAATGCCAGGCCCCATTTCAATTACGTTCAGATATACTTCCAGAATTCGTTTTTTACCCCATACCAGTTCTATCAGTTCTGTAAAATAAAACTCGGGTGCTTTGCGTATATAGCGCCCAATGCCGCTGCCCTGCCATAAAAAAACATTTTTTGCTGTTTGCTGGCTAATGGTGCTTGCAGCTGAGCCTGCTGGCCGTCTTTTCTTTTTGGGACCATTCAGGCTCTTGTCTATTGCTCTCCAGTCGAAGCCGCTATGTTCAGGGAAAAGCTGATCTTCGCTGGCTATAGCGGCGAGTTTTACGTTTGGGGATATTTCATCCATGCTTACGTAATCCCTGCTGAGACCATATCCGCTGATAAGTGCTCCTGCCTGCGTAATAGTAATGGGAGGCATCAACCATTTGCATATCACCAAATAGAGCGATGAAGAAACGAACAAAATGAGAATAAGCTTTCCTGTAAAACGCAGGAAGCGAATAAATAGTGATCTCTTTTTTGCTGCCATTAAGTTTGTTGCCTGTACTTAACTGGTATTTATTGTTTGATTATTTTTCCACTAAGTATTTCCCCGTCAATATGAGCTACAATAAAGTAAACACCCGCCGGGATATCTTTTGAGAATGTGAAATTATGTTTCCCTGAAGGATAGTTGGACTGGGCAATAAGCTGTATGCAACGTCCCATAGCATCGTACAAGCGCAGATCTACGTAATGGTTATCCTGCATTGTGAGGCCAATCTGCAGTTGTGAACTAAATGGGTTAGGGAACAGCGTCATTTGGTTATTGCCTGTATATAATATGTTATTTACTGAGTTAGGCAGTACGTAATTGTTAGATGTATCCGGGGTATAAGTAATACCAAGTGTGGATAACGGGTTGCGCCATACTGCATTAGCCTGTGTACCTGCATAAAGGTATGTATTATCCATCTCGAGGCTGGTTATTCCGGTCACATCAGTATCTGAGATATCCAACCAACTGGTTCCATAGTCCGGAGAGTAAAATATGTTATTCGGCAGAGGGGCACCATAACTGAACAGCGATCTCCCGTTTACAAATGTATTAATCATGGGAATGGTAGACAAAGAATTAATAAATGAATTGCCCAGATCGGCAGATGATTTAATGCCGGAGTTTGAAGAAATGACGAGCATAGTGTCTACTGCCACTGCCAGGCTAACACCGCTGACAGCGGTATTGAGGGTCCAATGTGCTCCAAAATCATCAGAGTAAAGTAATTTGTTGCCGGTATCAAGTATAGTAAGGAATAAACGGTTTTTGATGCGGGTAAGACTTGTAAAAACGGTATCGCTATAATTACCATTTGGGAAAAAGAGAGAATGCCAGCTGCCACCATAATCATCAGAACGCCTTACATCATTTTGTCCCCACGCGTATAGTTTATGATTTGTGTTATCAACTAAAGCATCACTAACAACAATGCTGGGTCCTGTTCCTGTATCATATAGCCAGCTTTGTCCCTGGTTCCATGAAACGAGATTTGACTGTGATGCAGCCACAAATCCCATGAGCTTATTTCCCATTCTTGCCATTGCATGCATATTCCAAGTAATGGTGGAGTCTATACTCCAGCTATTGCCGGAGTTGGCGCTGTGGAACGTGCTGAAATAATCGAGTGCATATAAATTACTGAAGGGATTTGCCAGGTGGATAGGTGTGGCAAAAGGCAAACCAGTATTGGCAAATGACCAATCGCTGATATTGGAAGAGACGTTTACACCTGAATTAACATCTGATCCGTAAACACTGTTTCCTATGAATTTTATATCATCAAAATCGTAGTAGAATGGCACGCTGTAGAGGCTCCAGTTATTTCCGCCGTCGTAAGATGCGGTAAGAGCGCCGGCTGAGCCGAGCAATAAGGTGTCGTGACTGACAGCAAAAGTATTAACCGGATTAAATCCCAGTGCATTAACCGTTGAAGACGCCCAATTGATACCATTGGCTGAGCTAAGCAGTTCGGTACCACCTGCTTCTCCGATGGCATATAATACCAGGCCGTTGCAGGCCAGGAGGGTGACATTATTGGTATTAATGGAGCCCAGCACGGCATTGACAGAATCCCAATTGGTTCCGGCATTGTGAGTTTTCAGAATGCCGTGGCCTGGTGCTGCAAAAAAAACAGTATCATGCAGTGCTACGATGCTTTTTACTTCTACGTCAGCAGGCAAATTGGGCAGTTCGCTCCATTGCATTGTACCATCGTTGTAAGCATACACTCTTGTAAAAAGAGCACTTGTTAGCCAGTCCAATGCATATGCGGTAGCATAGAGTGTACTGTTAGCCTCATACAAATTGTAGCTATACATGGTGTCGGGTATGCCTGTATTGGCATATTTCCAGGTGGCACCGCTGTCATCAGATTTGTAAATGCTGTTAAATACAGATACAAAAAGGGTATCGTTATGATCTATTATTTTTGATATGCCGCTAATTGCTGCCGAATCAGGGAAGCTGCTCACTGGTGTCCAGCTTGCGGCATTGTTTACAGATTTAAATATTCCGGATTGCCGGGTGCCCAAAAACAGCTTGTTATTATACTTTTCTATAACTACCGCATTCACTTCGCTGGGGCCATTGGTTTTTGTCCATTGTGCAAATGAAGGGTAGGTTGATAAAATAAAACAAAATGCCAATATATAGTGCCTGATCTTCATAATAGAAAATTGTGGATGTATGTACAAAGGTAAAGATAGCGAAACAAAGTTTTGCCAACAATATAAAAGACTTGGTGTTTGGATGAATGGTTGGGACAAAAGCCAGGGAACAGCTAAAAAATGGAACTTTTTGAGAATAGGAGACATAAAAAAGGCGCAGGAATGCGCCTTTGGAACAAAAATTATAGAATTGGTATTTTCTCGTATCAAAGGTATTGGCTAATGTGGTGCTGAGTTATGATTTTCATTAGTGGAATATAAAATAAAAATATAGACTATTGTTTGTTTTAAGAATAAAAAAATCCCCCGTTACGGCGGGGGATCTTAAAACTATATTCATGGAAAAGAAATACTAATTAAGGCTGCGTAGCAGTGTACACTACATTAGTAGTATAAGTGCCGGCAGGGTATGCAAAACCTGGAGTAGCCTGGTATTGTACTGAGAATGTCTGGTTACCACCATTAGCGCAAGTAGATATCATGCTCTGTGCAGCGTTGGTAAGGTTACTATAAGCGCTGTTGAAAGCTGAAGCAACTGTTCCACCTGTTCCGTTAGCAGTTACCTGGGCAGCAAGAACACCGCTTACTGGCATTGTTGGTGAAGGAGTAGTAGTTCCTGCATAAGTGAAGTTAGCAGCATTTGCATTAACTGTAACATTAAATACTTTGTTCGACTGTACTTTCAATTGCTGAGCAGATGATATAACACCATTGGTGTAATCAGCTACTGTAGAGAAAGGGATAGATACTGCAGACCCTGTAGCGTTTCCGGTAGAAACGAAAGTGATCGCGATAGCATTGTTAAGGCTTAAAGCTACGTTCTGGTTAGCAGAAGAAGTTGCCTGTGCGTTTGCGGCCATGTTGAAGCCCAAAACTGCTGCGGAGAGAATGATAATTTTTTTCATTGTTTTTTTGTTTTTGTTAGTTAAGAATGTTGTTTTTCTTTTTTTAATGTCATTTTTTATTGACGACACAAAGATGCAGCAGCAATTGCTGCCATAGAAACTTATTACAGCCCTTAACTCATTGTTTATGAGCGCTTAACAAACTATTAAAAATTCAAAATACATACAAGATCATCTGTGGTGGGAATGGTTAGTATTTAAAAGAAAAAGGGTTTCCGGTAGGTACCGGAAACCCTGTCAATTCTATTATTATTTAAATTATTTTAAGTATCTCAGATCAAATATCACTCATTCATGTGGATCAATATACTCTACCCCGGTCTACTTCATCTCTATTTCGCTTTCCAAGGCCTCAAGAGGAGTATCTTCACCAAGGTCGATAACGGCTAAAGCAGAATATTTGCCCTTTTCGAGATTAGCGGGTAATCTGAAAATGACATAGCGCTTTTGTTCGGGGAAAAGCGGAAACTCAATCGGGTCCAGTTTGGTTTTCTTTCCATCTGCAAGAGAAGACAATTCAAGATATGATTTGCATTGCAACATCACGTTCCCTGTATTCTGGCAAAAAAGCCTGTATGTATTGGAATTATCGGCTGCACGTTTCAATGAAATCACTTTTACCTGCCTGTTAGTAAGTGTAGGAGGGGTCTGGTAAATGTGTATAGCTATACGAAGCAGGTTATTAATGGTTGCTTGTTTTTTGGCAGCATCATTTGCAATTTTTTCCTCTACAGTTTCAACAAACAACATGGCCCATTTCATTTCGCTTACGGCTGCATCATTATCAGGCATAGACAGTTTCACGGACACCTGCTGCGTCTGCCCAGGCTCAATTTCAACAAAATTTTTGTTTAAGGTGACATACTTTGCGCATGAGCGGCTCAAAGTATCCGGTCTGAAATAACTGTGCTCGCCCAAGGTATCCCTTAGCCAGTCTCCGAGGTATAATCTGAACTGTATTTTTTTGTTAGAACCGTTAGTCATGGTTATAACCTGCGACTCATTTTGACCCTTACCCAGCGCAAAATCTAATTCTGTAGGATATACCCCCAGATTTTGAGCATTAGCCATTCCGGCAATAAACACAAAAAACACTGCGGATATAAAAGATACTATTTTTGGATGTCCCATATGTGTAACCAATGAAATTTACGAGTACATAATTACAAAAATTCAAATTCTACTAATAAGTTATTTTTCCACACCTTGTTAATAAACAATGAGCTAAGTTATATAAAACAAAAAAGAGCCCTGCAAGGCAGGACTCTAAATGAGATCATATGTAAATTAATTAAATTAAAATTATGGCTGGGTAGCAGTATATACTACGTTGGTAGTGTAAGTGCCGGCAGGGTATGCAAAACCGGGAGTAGCCTGGTATTGTACTGAGAATGTTTGGTTACCACCATTAGTGCAGGTTGCTATTAAGCTCTGGGCAGCATTGGTAAGGTTACCATAAGAGCTGTTGAAAGCTGTAGCTATTGTTCCACCTGTTCCATTTGCTGTAACTTTTGCGGCAAGAACACCACTTACAGGCATTGTTGGAGCCGGAGTTGTAGCCCCTGCATATGTAAAATTTACTGCGTTTGCATTAACTGTAATGTTGAATACTTTGTTTGACTGTACTTTCAATTGCTGTGCAGATGAAGTAACACCGTTGGTGTAGTCAGCTACTGTAGAAAAAGGAATAGATACTGCCGACCCTGTAGCGTTTCCTGTAGAAACGAAAGTGATTGCAATAGCATTGTTAAGACTTAAGGCTACGTTCTGGTTAGCAGAAGAAGTGGCCTGTGCGTTAGCGGCCAAGTTGAAGCCGAGAACTGCTGCTGAGAGAATGATAATCTTTTTCATTTGTTTGTTTGTTTTTGTTTGTTTAAAAATGTTTTGTTTTTGTTTTGTTGACACAAAGATGCTGCGGGGGGAACCCGGATAGAAATATTTTAAATGCTTTAACAGCGATTTTGTAAGCCGATAACAAGCTATTAAGAAATGAAAAGTGAGGGAAAATGGCTAAAACAATGACAAACAATGCTTTATGTTATTTTAACATTAGAAGCCGCTCACAAGAGCCATAAAAACAAATAGTATCTGTAAAGAAAAAGTCCCCCGCCGAGGCAGGGGACTAAGAATATGTCTGTAAAAAGGGAACTTGTTTAAGGCTGAGTGGCAGTATACACTACATTAGTAGTATAAGTACCGGCAGGATATGCAAAACCTGGAGTAGCCTGGTATTGTACTGAGAAAGTTTGATTACCGCCGTTAGCGCAAGTAGATATCATGCTCTGTGCAGTGCTGGTAAGGTTACCATAAGCG
>CAIYVS010000271.1 GCA_903929655.1 uncultured Bacteroidota bacterium
AGGAAAAAAGAACAATAGATGTGATAGCCAGCAACAAAACCGGTTGCAGCCCTGTAAAAATACTTTTGGTGCCTTTGTTTTTCATTTTTTTGATTTTTGTTTCAAAATTTACGAAGGCAAAATTATCAAATGAATTTCATAAAAAGGCAATAAAAATAAGATTAGGTTTAATGTATTCCTGGTTTTGCTTTTAAACCGTCTTTTTTTGTGTATCCGGAGATAAAAAAACGGAGACTCATCAGACGTAAATGCCTGATTCTTATGACATTTTGGGGTGTTTTTACAGAAAAAGTGAGTTCGGGCTTAAATTCTTGTTAACTTTTCCGGCTATAAAAGGCACATGCAATCAAAAAACAATAGTAATTTATTACGGTATATGAAAAAAAGCATCTACTATATCGTCTTTTTGCTGGCATCTCAACAGCTTTTTGCCCAGGCTGATGATAAACCTTGCATTCAAATTATCGGGATTGCACAAGATGGCGGATACCCCCATATGGGGTGTACAAAACCTTGTTGCGAAAAAGCCTGGCAGCATGATTCCCTCAAAAAATTTGTTGTTTCCTTTGCCATTACGGACCCCGCGTCAAAAAAATGGTGGCTTTTTGAAGCAACACCAGATATAAAAGAACAATTACATTATTTCAGAACCCTTACTAAAGAACGCTATAACTATTTGCCTGAGGGCATATTTATTACACATGCCCATATTGGTCATTATACAGGCCTTATGGAGCTGGGACGGGAGGTGATGAATACGAAAGACATACCCGTTTATGTACTGCCTAAAATGAAAACTTTTTTAGAAACAAATGGCCCATGGAGCCAGCTGGTGAAATTGCACAACATTGAGCTGAGGCCAATAGACACAAATACATCGGTTAAAATTAATGACAGGATCAGCGTATTGGCTTTCATTGTTCCCCACAGGGATGAATATTCTGAAACAGCTGGTTTTAAAATAAACATATCGGGCAAAAAATACCTTTTCATTTCTGATATCAATCAATGGGAAAAGTGGAATAAAAACATCGTAAATGAAGTAAAATCTGTTGATATTGCTTTTTTAGATGCAACATTTTATGATAATACCGAATTGCAGCGAACACGACTTGCAGTGGTGCGACACCCCTACGTTACTGAGACTATGAAATTATTTGAAAATGAAGCCCCTGCTACAAAATCAAAAATTTACTTTATCCACCTGAACCACACTAACCCTTTGTTATGGGACAGCGGAAAACAAGCCGAGATTGAAAAGGCAGGTTTTCATGTTGCAAAACAAGGTGAGGAATTTTAAGAAAAATTGCTGACCTAGCGGATCAATGAGCATGTTAATAATTTGCTGTTAAATCCGTGCGGGAGATATCATGATGCCAATTTTACAGCTAATATAAATATATGAACCAAGATTTCGGCTAAAGCCGTCTTGTTTATACTCTTGAAACCCCACCCTGAAGGGAGGGGCAATTTTAAATACGCCTCATTTCGACTGCCAATTGGTGCCAGTGCGTTTTGCAGTAAACAGAACACCATGCACTATAGTATACTTTGATATGCCTTCATTAATAATAAGACCCCGACTTTGCGGGGTCTTATTATTGTAGCTTTTGTTTTTTTATCTTAAAAGAGACACCTGACCCTGGAATGTTTGCTCGTAGCCATCAGGAGAAACAACACGAATCATGTAGTAATAAACACCGATATCCTGTACCACACCATTCCATGTGCCATCCCAACCTGAATTACCTGTTTCGGTAAATATTTCCTGTCCCCAACGGTTGAAGACCCTGAACTCGATCACCTTCTGGAAGGTTAATCCACCTACTCTGAAGATGTCATTCTTACCGTCATGATTAGGCGTGAAAGCAGAAGGAACAAATATTGGTGAGCGGTAATTTACACCAATATGGATCGTATCTGTATTGTTACAGTTGTTGGCATCAATACCGTAAACAACATAAGTCATCGGTTCTGTTATTGGGTTGGCCATGGGTGCCTGCATGTTTGGATTATCCAGGTTGTAGGCTGGCGTCCATATATAGAATTCAGCACCTGTAGCCCTTAACTGCATACTGCCTCCATAAAACACCGTGGTATCTTTTGGTGATGCCACCACTTTAGGTGTTGGGTATACGGTAACCGTGTCGTATAAAGTAT
Source organism: uncultured Bacteroidota bacterium (assembly GCA_903929655.1). Lineage (GTDB taxonomy): Bacteria > Bacteroidota > Bacteroidia > Chitinophagales > Chitinophagaceae > JABDGU01. Next base: position 2,161 of record CAIYVS010000271.1, read on the forward strand.
CAGCACAATTATACTGGTCGCTTATTATAACAGAATACCTTTCGCTCTTTGCCGGAGTGACTACGGGATTAGTACAATTGCTACAAGAGAAAACGGTGGAAGGATCCGGATTTCTCCATACATATTTAATACCTCCGCTTGCACGCATTGGCAATATTTGCCCAAAGCAAAATGCTGTGTCCAGCGGCTCAAGTGTGGGATAACGAACTGATACAATGATTGTGTTTGAATCGCGATGCGCACATCCACTATTATCCACTGTCATAACATGGTAAGTAGTGGTAGTGGGAACATAAGCCCTTGGATTCGCAGCGTTGATATCGCTAACATATAATGCAGGAGTCCAGGTATATTGGAAATTGCCAGGGCTACCAGCAGGAGCATCGCACACTGAGAACCTAGTCTTAGGTCTCAGGAAATGAGAGCCTACATCGGCAACACCAGCCCCGGCATACATATTGCATCCTGAAGCAGCGGTATAGGAATATATGTGATACACCATAGGCAGCGGTGTTATGCTGTTCTCGATGACATCTGCAGACAGGCTGGATGAGGTGTTATCATCACATATTTCAACAACGATATTGGTTTTACCATCCCAGTTGAAAGGAGTTGTAAGCGTAAAATTATTCCAACCCAAAACAGGGTTATAAGATGCAGCACTATAAACTGTCTGGACATTACTAATAAAATTAGTACCCATCGATTTAGCATAGGTGCAACCCATCTTAATAGTAAAATTGGCAAATCCAAAGGAGGTATTATGCTGCAATATATCCCAAGCCACTTTCTTAATAGCTCCGGGTTTCATACCGGTCAGCATCAGTTCGTTTGCAGTATATATGAACTGCATCCTGGACTTACCATAGCTATAGAAAGGAGAATGCACTGAAGAAGGTGTGTCATCACCTGAAGGATAATGATTGCTGATATTGAGGCAAGGAGCAGTAGAACTTCCCGGGCCACAAGACACCTGATCATCCGGCGGGGTAGCAGAATTGATAGAAACCAGGTTTACATAGCCAGGTTTACATAGTACTTCGTCCGGCGATGCTTTTATCTTGCCATCGTAAGAGTTGATGGTGTAACT
>CAIYVS010000272.1 GCA_903929655.1 uncultured Bacteroidota bacterium
CAGCACTTTGCAATCCTCATTTGCCAAACTAAAATTCTATCCGAACCCCATCACAAATCAATTAACAATTGAAGGCGCAGAGCCTAAAACAAAGATAAAAATTTATAATATCATAGGCCAGGCAATCTATAAGAAAATAATAAACTCTTCTCCCCAAATCGGTTCAGGAGAAGTCATTAACACAACCACTTTTCCCCCTGGAGTCTATATCCTAGAATTATCCAATTCTGACAGTCATAAGAATACATACAAAATCATTGTTGTCCGACAAAAATATCAAGGGGTAGCCGAAGCCGCCCCTTTTTTGTAGCTTGGAGTTACCACACAACAAGCCATGAACCAAAGTACAAATTATTTCGGACAGCACCTGTTTGCTCAGATAACAACCTTGTGTAACAAGTCTATACTTACTCCTGTAATCAGGCAAACCAATGCAAACAGGTACTATAAGAAGCTTCATTATTATGAGCATTTCATTAGCATGCTTTACTGCACCTTATCGGGCTGTACTTCTTTACGGGAGATCAGCTCGGGGCTTGGCGTTGCGCAGGGAAAGCTAAACCATCTGGGCATAGATTATGTGCCACCTAAGAGTACATTAAGCGACGGTAACCGGCAACGTTCATCAAAAGTATTCAAAGAAACCTATCAATATCTTTACAAACTATATAAGCCATCTTTGTCGGACAGCACACTACCTAAAGTGGTACTTCAAAAACTTTTTCTGCTCGATGCCACTGTTTTCAGCCTATTTAAGGCTATTCTGAAGACATCTGGCCGGTATGCAGCTAATGGCAAAAAGAAAGGCGGCATCAAGAAGAATACAGTGATCGAAGCCGCGTCCCTGATGCCATGCTTCATACAATTTGATGCCGCAGCAGATAATGACCAGTTAATTTATAAGCACCTGTCCCTGCCAGCCGGCTCCTATATAGTTTTTGATAAAGGGTATAACAACTACCGCCAGTTCGCTGCCTTTGGTGCTGCCGGTATCAGTTTCATCACCCGGCAAAAGGAAAATGCGGTTTATACTTCTGTTATAGAATGCCTGCATGGGGCAGGTTCTCCTACGGCCATTCTTAAAGAAGAAATCATCCTGCAAACTTATAAAGACGAAAACAGCATCGAACAAACGCTCCGCCTTAGACGTATTGCCTGGTGGGATGCGGACAAGCAACGAGCTTTCGAGTTTATTACCAACAACTTGGAACTCGATGCACTGACCATAGCCCAATTATATCGCTACAGATGGCAAATAGAGCTGTTTTTCAAAAAACTAAAGCAAAACTTCCCTTTACAGTATTTCGTTGGAGACAACCAGAATGCTATAGAGATACAAATATGGTGCGCATTGATAGCTTTATTGCTTTTATCGACTATACACAGCCGCCAAAAATCAAAAATGGCCTTTACTGTATTTGTTACCGTAATCAGGTTACACCTGTTCAATTATATTCACATTACAACCCTAATGAATTACTATCGGAAACAAAGCCAAAAATACCATCAAGATCTCTTTAGTTCAGCTTAGCCCCCCTGCTTTTGAACTTTTAGTGGGCAATACTGCATTTTCAAGGGGTGACACTATCTCATTATCCCAAATCCTGTTTTTGTCGGACAATAATGATACAAAATAGTAAAATAGTAAAATAAAAATAAATTTTATGTCTTGTTATTCTAAAAATCGATTATTCAACAAATCTCAATCTATTTCCCTTTTTTACTTTTGCTGTTTGGCACCAATTATGCCATTAGAATCATTAAGTTTCCGTAAATGACTGATAATGACCGTTATAATCAAAACGGGGGCTCTACCAATTGAGCGTAGTTTTCTAATTTTAAAAATGTTCAG
>CAIYVS010000273.1 GCA_903929655.1 uncultured Bacteroidota bacterium
ATACCAATATAGGTGTGTACCATACGGGATGCATGAAAAGGCTGATCACCGCATTTATAGTGGAAATGATAAATGCCGTTATAAAAGATAACTGGCGTGGGGTGACATTCTTGGTTTCCAGTACAGACATGTAACTAATCTACGCCATTTCGAACTTATATCCTACTCCTTTAACCGTTGTAATAAGATCTATGCCTATTTTCTGTCTTATTTTGCGAATGTGCACATCGATGGTGCGATCTCCTACTATGACATCTGTACCCCATACGCGCTGCAAAATCTCATTTCTAAGGAAAACGCGGCCGGGTTTGGATGCTAAAAGGGATAACAGCTCAAATTCTTTTTTGGCAAGGAGAATTTCAACTCCTTTATACGTAACCGTAAATTTTGTCTTATTGATTTCCAGGTCTCCGAATATTTGCTTCTGTTCACTGTCGTCATCTTTTCTGAAACGACGCAGGGCAGTGCTGATGCGGGTGGCAAGCAATTCGGGTTTAATGGGTTTTGCTATATAATCGTCTGCGCCCACTTTTAGTCCTTCTATCTCATATTTTTCGTCACTTAAGGCCGTAAGGAAGATGATAGCTGTATCATCAAAGTCATGGCTTTTGCGCAGTTCTTTCAAGGTCTCTATACCATCTTTGTTAGGCATCATGATATCCAGCAAGATAAGATCAGGCCGGAAAGCTTTTGCTTTGCTGATGGCTTCAATGCCATCCTTTGCGGATGCAATGAGATAGCCCTTGTTCTTTAGGTTGTAGCTGATGAATTCTACAATATCCGGTTCATCATCAACTATTAGTATTTTACCTGGTAGCACTTCCATATATTCCCTCCAATTCGGACACAATAATATAACAGCAATTGTTAAGTAAAAAGAAATGCTACATTATATAATTGTTAAGTACAACCGATAATGTAGCATTGGGGTAATTTCTTGTGCCTTTGTGGCCCTATTTAAGGGTCACGTCGCCTTTGCCAATTAAATAGCCGGAATTATAAATTTCTATGCCATATTTACCAGCCTGGTAATCGCCATCCTGGTGCCAGTTCATGCTGATATCATTTACAGGCTTGCCTTTTTCCAGAGGTATTTGCTTCGTTACGGTATAATTAATGTTCTTTCCGTCTGCCAGAGTGGTATTGCCAGAGCCGGAAGCTGCGTTGCTGATCATGTTACCATCAGGGCCCAGGATGCGTATGAAGATATCTTTAGGCCCGCTGTCGGCTATGCGGTTCTCGTCAATGTCGAAAGTGATCTTCATAATATCTACACGGCGGGCTTTCTTTGTTTCTTTTTCTTTACCGCTTCTTTTCTGATGAATGGGCAACATGCGGATATTGGAAGCGTGCAATACGGATCCTATTTGCTTCAAGGCTATGTTTTGAGTAACAGTGGAATCACGCTCTTTCGTCACTACCGCATTTTCATTGGTCAGCTTGCTGTTATCATGCTCCAATTGGGCAATGCGTTCTTCGTATGATTTAACTTTTGAATTCAGCGTTGCAACCAGTTCTTTTGCTTTTGCAAGCTGGCTGGCGTTAGCATTTTTATCAGACATGATCCGGCCTATCTGCCCTTTCAGTTTGGCTATTTCACCGTCTTTGTTATTGATCATGCTGTCCATCTGCACATTTTTCGTGGTCAGTTGGTCCAGTCTGCCCAGCGCGGCATTATAGTCGTTCTCTATAGATTTGCGTGATGAGTCTGATACTGCAAGCTGTGCAGTTGTCTGATCGCTTTGTTCTGTTGCTTTGCGTTTGCCGATGAACATATAAACGCAAGTGGCAAGCAATGCCGCAATAACGATCCAGTAGATCAATGTATTTTTGCGAGGTTGCGATCCCGGTTGATTTAGTTCCTGACTCATATTTTTATATTTTAGTGAATAATTTCGATTGTATATTTCAGCACAAATATAATTTCAGATTTCGTAATGGAAGAATTTAAACATGTTCTTTTTATAGATATTGAGACAGTACCCTGTGAAGCGGATTATTCAGATCTGTCGGAGGGATTGCAAAAAGAGTGGAAGAGAAAGGCGAAATTCATAAAAGCAGATAATGATGCAGATACAGACCCGGCTGCACTTTTCGCTGATAAAGCAGGTGTATATTCTGAGTTCGCAAAAGTAGTTTGTATAGGTTTTGGCAGCCTGCACAAACATGAAAATAGCTGGCAAATACGCCTGAAATCTTTAACAAATGATAACGAGAAAGTTTTGTTAAGGGATTTTTGCGATATGTTGGAACGTTTTGCAAATTACCATCCTGATTTTCGTTTTTGCGGGCACAATATAAAAGAGTTCGATATCCCTTTCCTTTGCCGGCGCTTAATTATCAATGCCATGCCTTTACCGGCATCTATGCAGTTAAGTGCCAGGAAGCCCTGGGAGGTGTCTCACCTGGATACTTTGGAACTTTGGCGTTTTGGTGATTATAAACATTATACTTCTCTTGTTTTGCTGGCAGAAGTTTTGGGTATACCTTCACCTAAAGATGACCTGGACGGCAGTATGGTTGCGCCTGTATTCTGGAAGGAAAAAAATCTGCCCCGAATAGCAAAATATTGTCTTCAGGATGTGTTAACAACAGCAAAAGTTTTTTTAAAACTTAAAGGGATACAGGATACTATTGATCCTGTTTTTGTGAATGACCAGTTATGAATGCTGATTATAAAAAATTAAGACAATCGCTTGAATCGGGCAAATATGCCCCTGTTTATCTTATTGACGGGGAAGAGCCTTATTACCTGGACGATCTTACTACGTTTTTTGAGGAGAAAATACTCACGCCGGCCGAAAGGGATTTTAACCTGATGGTGCTCTATGGCAAGGATGCTACATGGGCTGATGTTGTAAATGCCTGCCGCCGTTTCCCGATGTTCGCACAGCGGCAGGTGGTAATACTCAAGGATGCTTCTTTGCTGAAAGACTTTAATGAACTGGCGGGCTACCTTGAAAATCCTTCGCCCACTACTGTTTTCCTAATAGAAAACCGTTTTAAAAAAGCGGATGGAAGAAGTAAGGTGGTGAAGCTGGCAAAAGAAAAAGGGTTTTATTTCACTTCAGATAAGATCAAAGATGAACTTGTGCCGCAATGGGTGCAGACCTATGGTACTGAAATCGGATTTCATATAGGTGAAAGGGAATCAGAGCTATTGGCTACCTCGCTTGGAAGCGACCTGCAACGTATAGCCAATGAAATAGAAAAAGTGCGGATAAATGTGCCGGATGAAAAAGCGCTTACTACAGACCTTATTCAAAAGTATATTGGCATTAGCCGTGAGTATAATATATTTGAATTTCCGGAAGCGCTTACCAAAAATGAAATGGACAAGTTTTACCGTATGCTTGCTTATTTTACTGCCAATCCGAAGTCGGCACCCATGCCCCTGGTGATAGGCTCTTTCTATAACCACTTTAATCGCTTGTACCAGGCAAATTTTCTACGCAATAAAGCGGAAAAAGATATTGCAGCAGCATTGGGCACTTATCCAGGCAAAGTAAGGGAAATCATGGCCCAATCGCAACGCTGGCCTTTGCAAAGGGTAGAGTATTGCATCATGTTACTGGGTAAATACAGCACCATGGCTGTGGGCATAAAGAGCAATGCCGACGGTTCGGAATTATTAAAAGAAATGATCGGTAAAATGATTGCTTAAATCAGTTGGTACCCCGGAGGTCTTACCTTAATAACAGCCCAAAGTGGCAGGCGTGCCAACAGAATCTCCAAAATTATCTACGCCGCTGCTACTAGCTACTTTAAAGTATATATATATTTTACCTGTAGGGCAAGAAGCTGTAACTGAATAGGTGCCCCAGCCGGATACCGTATCAAGATTGGGCATTACCTGTTTGGGTATATACAAGGAACTATGGGTAACATAAGCTATAACAGGGCTGGGAAATGTATTGTAAAAATTTTTCATTTTTATGCCTGTTATTGTATCAGTTTGGTTAGAGTCAATTGTTATACCAAATTCGCTTACAGCGGTTGATGTGATAGTACCCCTTTCATGCGTGTTCCACGTGCCCAGGAATTTATCCCTTGATGTTATCTGGCAATTAGAGCCTTCGTAGCCGGTAGGGCAAATACATACTGCTCCGTTACAGATACCGCCGTTTGCGCAAACAATAGAACAACTTTCTTTTGTACAGGAAATATACAGAGTTGAGGCAAACACGGCACAAGCCGCTAAGGAACTGATAATTATACTGCGCAGTGGTTTCATATTTCTAAAATGCCCCTAAATTTATTTAAAATTATTTAAATAGTAGGTTATTACCTTTCTTTTTTTGAAAAAACAGGTAAATATAAAAAAAGGATGCATTAAATGCACCCTTTCGATTTTTGAATTAAGCAATACTTAGCGAGGAATAATGTATATAGGCACTTCTTTTGACTGTGCAAGGTAGTAAGAGTTACCTCCCTGCACATTTTGTTTGTATATATGGCCTTTAAAATAAACATAATAAGATCCTGGCTCAAGATTAAAGAAATCAATATCACCGGAGCCGGTACCACTCACATATACCGAATCATCAGCATTTGAAGAAATATCAGTAACTGTAGTATCTGTTGAGCCATATTTTATATAAACCATGCCAACCAGGTTGGTATTTACCGAATCATTATTGTAAAGGGTATCATTTGCCAACATGGTATCTAACGCATGAGAAAGGAATGGTTTGGCTATAAGTGTAACATTTCCGCCCCTTCCGGCTGTATAATTACTTTTGCTACATGAAAAAAATACTAACAGAGACAGAACAAAGCCTATGGCTGCAAAACTCCTCATATGTATGTATACTCTAAAATTTAAACAATGATTGTAAAGTTAATGAGTTTTTATGTATTTAGACACATCTGATATTTTTTAACGATAAACAGCATGATACAGTATGTTTTCAGTACTAAAAATATGTTAAAATAGGCGTTTATCACTTCGTTTAGTTTTTGCAAATAAAAGAGGCGTCACCAGGGCGCCTCTTTTATTTGTATGATTTGCTAAATGTTTTCTCTACTTAAAATCTCCGGCTTTTACATAAGTTATTTTATCCATGCTGATGTATTTTTTCATGGCATTATTAACATCGTTTACGCTAAGATTTTGCAATTTTTCATCCATCGTTTTGTCCCAGCTCATGGTCCTTTTCAGGAACAGATTGCTATTTAGTTTGCCGGCCAGTTGCGCATCCTGCGCCCTGCCATTCTCGCGATATTGTATCATACCGCTTTTAGCCTGCTTAAGCTCCTCTTCGGTAAAGCCATCTTTTAACATTTTTGCGAGTTCTTCATTCCAAACAGTTTCCAGTTTTGCCTTGTTGTCGGGGTTATAAATAGCATAAGATGTAAACGAACCTGATTCATCTTTGGGGCTTGCATATAAGAAAGAACCTACACCATAACTGAGGCCCTCTTTCTGGCGGATACGGGTAGCCAGGCGTGAATTAAGAAAACCACCTCCGAACATGAAATCACCCATCAGCAATGCAGGGTAGTCTGCATTATCGTCACGAATTTTCATTTGAATGCCTGCAACATACATGGCATTCTTTTTATCGGGCGTTTTGATCTCTTTGTTTACGGGTTTAATATCATTATACGGGTCGGAGACATAAGCATAAGCCTGCCCTGATGTCCAGTTGGCAAAGGCTTTGTTTAGTTTTTCTTTTACCACAGTGGCATCAAAATCTCCGACAAAAGCTATAGTTGCATTGCTGCTGTTGTAGAAATCTTTGTAGAAAGATTTTAAGTCGTTGAGGCTGGTCTTTTTTATCGCTTCTATTTCTTCATCAGGTGTCATAGTGTATTTAATACTGCTTTTCGGATATGGATTCATAATACGGGTAAATTCTTTGAAGGCGATATTCTGTGGTTCGGAACGGGACTGCTCCAGGTTGCCAATGTTTTCTGTTGTCAGTGTTTTGAATTCGGCCTCGGGAAAGGAAGGATGGTGCAGTATGTCATCCAGGAGGTCGAGTACAGCAGGCAGATTTTGTTTGGTAGAATTAATAGAGATGGTCAGGATTTGCCCGCCGCCATAAATATTAATGCTGGAGGCCAGCTTATCCAATGTTTCATTTATTTCTGCCATTGTTTTATTCGTTGTCCCTTTCTTTAGCATACTTGCTGTAAGGGAGGCGATGACAGATTTATTTTCAAGACTTTTTTCGTTGCCAAAACGCAGGGATATCCTTGCTTCCACCGAGTTGCCGCGTGTGGTTTTACTAAGCAGCGCGTATTTAGCGCCCCCTGCTATTTTGCCAGTCTCTGTTCGTTTATTGATATTGTCAGGCGAGGGGTCGAATGCTTCTGCCTGTGCCAATGCTGCCTGGCCTTTGTAATTATTTACAAGGGCGGTAATATCCGGTGTTTCGGGCACTGTAACACGTTTGGGGTTCTCGGTAGGGATAAATACACCGACTGTGCGGTTTGATTTAAGAAAATATTTTGCAACGATCCTGTTTACATCGTCTGCGGTAACTTTTTTCACCCTGTCGCGATATATAAAGGCCACGCGCCAATCGCCCTGGGCAATGTATTCACTCATATACAAACCGATGTACTGGCTGTTACGGTACGCTTTATCAAAATCGCTTAGCAGTTTGTTCTTGCCTTTTTCCACTTCATCAGCAGTGATGGGCTTGTTCTTGATTTCTTTAATGCTTGCAAACAAAGCATCTTCTGCATCATCCAGCGATTTTTCTTTCAGCACATTGGCACCGATGTAGAAATAGCCAGGGTCTTTCAGCGCAGGGTCATCGGCAGATACTTCCGATGCCAGGCCTGTTTTTACAAGGCTCTGGTATAAACGCCCGTTCGGATTATTAGTAAGTACTTCATTCAGCACGTCAAATGCTTCGTAATCGGGATCCGGGCCGGAAGGGATGTGATAACATACACCTACAGACTGCAGGTCACCAACACGTCTCAATTCCACAGAGCGTTCACCATCCTGCTCGGGTTCTACCGTATATGTTGGGTCTAATACCCGGCTTGGCCTGGGGATAGAGCCAAAATATTTGTTCACAAGGTCCAGGGTCTTTGCTTCATCTATTTTTCCTGCCACTATCAGTATGGCATTGTCCGGTTGATAATATTTATGATAAAATGCCTGCAGGTTTTTAATGGGCACGCGTTCAATATCTTCCTTTGATCCGATAGTTGATTTACCATAATTATGCCAGAGGTATGCAGACGATAACACGCGTTCCTCCAGTATGGCAGGTGCGTAGGTCTCATCTCTTTCAAATTCGTTGCGTACTACAGAGAATTCGCTTTTAAGGTCTTTCTCTGCGATAAATGAATTTACCATACGGTCCGATTCCATGCTGAGCGCCCAGTTCAGATTTTCGTCTGTTGACTGGAAAGTCTCAAAATAATTGGTGCGGTCAAAGCTGGTACTGCCATTTGGATTGGCCCCATGCGCTGTCAATTCCCCCGGAATATTGGTGTGATTGGTGGAACCTTTGAACACCATATGTTCCAGCAGGTGCGCCATACCCGTTTCTCCATATCCTTCCATGCGCGAGCCCACCATATAGGTAACATTGGTTGTAATAGTAGGTTTCGACGGATCCGGAAATAGCAGGACCTTCAGGCCGTTTGCCAACTTGTATTCAGTAATGCCTTCCACACTTGTCACCTTTTCAGGAGCAGGCATTTTTGTCTCTGCTTTAGTTTTTGCAGCCGACGGCTTTTTTGCTTTTTTCTGTGCCGAAACATCCTGGCTTAGCAGCATAGAGATGGTAAGAAAGGCAGCTAATATCTGATTGTGGATTTTCATTGCTAGTGTTTTTAATATGAGAATGGGGTATAAAAATATAAAAAATACAGCCAAATGTATTTCTGTATTGATAAGATTTAATCTTTTAGTTTTTAAGCGTATTAATTAAGTGAAGACGGCAATAAGAATAATTACCACCAGACAAAATACCCAAAGTTTCCAGTTTAGAATAAAAAACTGTGCCGCGCTATTTACTTCGATCACCGGTAATTTTTCTTGCATCTTCCAATATTTCATTTGCACGCACTTGTAAATAGGTAGAAGTTTTTAAAAATGTCCTCCCATCGTTTGAAATCTCAATATAATCTGCATGACCGTTTTTTGTTTTTATAATATGCCCTTTGCTTTCCATCAATGCAGTAATATCATCACCATATTCGATGGGAAT
>CAIYVS010000274.1 GCA_903929655.1 uncultured Bacteroidota bacterium
AAGCATAATAAGATATACGCCCAATGCAATAAAATAACCTAAGGTTCTCGAATTAACCAATTGAGTAAACAATTCTGCCAGACCGAAACCGAAAAAAAGGAGTGCTGCTAAAACAACAAAAAGAATGATGATAACGTAAATAAGATATCCAAGTATGTTTGAAGATCTTTCAATCAGGTTAATTTTTAACAACCTGACATTTACATCAATATACTCAACAATTTTGTCCTTTAGATTACTGAGAATGTTCATTTTAAAAGGCTTAAGATTTGTGGTAGATATCATGTTCAATATCCTCTCCATGCTTATCCATTTTCGCTTTCAGGTCATCTTTAAGATCATTAATGCGTCCTTTCAGCTTTTCCATGTCTTCAATTCTTTTCTCTTTATCGGTAGCTAACAGATAACCTATTACAGCGCCTGCTGCAGCACCGATTAATAATGTAGCTATTGTTTTGCTTGTCTTTGCCATAATACTTAATAAAAATATTTTAATACCATAAAATTACTAATACAAAGATACAAATACAATGATGAAGATCATGGTTCTGTTTGTTAAATATGAGACAATAACGATTAGGGCTGCTATTTCTGATAGTACCTGTTTGCCAGGATATATTCCTCAACATTGGCCGGCACTAAGTACTTTATAGACTTTTTATCCTTTATTAATTTACGTATATATGTAGAAGAAATATCAAGAAGAGGGGCATTTAACAATTTAATATCTGCGCCATGTGTTTCATTTATTTCAAAACCGGGCCGATTGTATACAACAATAGCATAGTTCCCAACTAATTGTTCAAAGTTCTTCCAGCGGTGTATATTCTGGAAACTATCGGCACCCAGAATAATTGAAAACCGTTCTAATGGAAATTTTTCGCTCAGGTAGGCAAGTGTATTGACTGTGTAGGAGGGCTTAGGTAGTTGGAACTCCACATTGCTTGCCCTGAATCTATTATTGTCTTCTATCGCCAACTTTACCAGATGCAGCCTGTCATATTCATTAAGCAGGGAATGGGAATCTTTTAAGGGATTATGTGGCGAAACGACAAACCATATCTTATCTATATCAGTATGCTCTAAAACGTGGTTTGCAACGATCAAATGGCCTGTGTGAATAGGGTTAAAACTCCCGAAATACAATCCGATATGCATGAGGCAAAACTAATAAAAAAGCTGTCCTTAGCCCTAACGAAATGTAATATTAATTTATGAATATTTAAGAAAGCGTAAGCTCAACCCATATCTTGTCAGCATCCTGCTTACGAATACTCAGGTAATATCCAGCTATCTGTATAGCCATTGGATCTCCCATAGGCGCTATCATCTCCACCCATATCGGCTCGCCGGGTATACAGCCCATTTCCATCAATGTTAATTGAAAATCGCTTTCATCATGACTTTTAATGACAGCCTTTATACCTGTTGGTAATTCCGAAAGACGCATTAATGTTTCTACAGGCACCTCCATTAAGCAAAAATACTATTAAAATACGAGTCCCTGAAAAATACGAACTTCGCACAAAATCAACATAAGCTGATGCCGGCAAAGTTTTATGAACAGGACGTAAAAACAGGCCTGATAAATAAGAGAGAATTATCTGCTTTCCTTGACATGCTTGTACAAAGACACTTAACAGGAGTAAAAACAATTCATTTAAACTTCGTTTTTTGCAATGATAATTACCTGCTCCAGATCAATAAAGAGTTTTTAAGCCATGACACATATACAGATATCATCACATTCAACTTAAGCGAAAAGCCGAATGAATTAGCAGCAGATATATATATCAGTATCGATAGGGTAAAAGAAAACGCAGAAAAGTACATCACGACCTATGATCATGAATTGCATCGTGTAATATTTCATGGAGTATTGCATCTTTGTGGTTTCAAAGACAAAAAAGAGGCCGATAAAAAGGAAATGCGGCAACAGGAAAATCTCTGCCTGAAGGAATATTTTAAACAAACCAGTTAATGAAGATTGATATATTATACGAAGATGATGACCTGGTAATAGTTAACAAAGCCCCTGGCTTATTAGTTATTCCTGATCGTTTTAATGCCGAAATACCCAGCCTGGGTCGTTTACTCGAAGCAAGGTCGGGGCAAAAAATATGGATAGTGCATCGCCTGGACCGGGGCACCAGCGGAACTATTTGCTTTGCAAAGAACGAAACAACACATAGCTACCTGTCACAACTTTTTGAAAACAGGCAGGTCTCCAAATACTATCTTGGCCTTGTGACGGGAATGCTGATACCAGCAGAAGGTAGAATTGAAAAAGCTATAATAGAGCACCCCACCATAAAAGGCAAAATGATAGTAGCTAAAAAAGGTAAGGCTTCTGTTACAGATTATAAAGCACTGGAACAATGGCCGCTTTATTCGCTTGTAGAATTTCAGATACACACAGGCCGCACCCACCAGATAAGGGTACATATGCAATCCATAGGGCACCCTTTGGTTTGCGATGAACTATACGGCGATGGTCAACCTTTTTTGGTTTCAAACATTAAACGTAAGTACAGGCTATCAGATAAGGAAGAAATTGAAAAACCACTTTTGAGCCGTCTCGCACTTCATGCGTCCCGCCTGGAGTTTAAGAAAGAAGATGGAACAGAGATAAAAGTGGAAGCACCGCTACCAAAAGATATTGCTGCTTGTGTTAAACAGCTAAATAAATGGCAGCCACAAACAAGCTAAGTAGTAAAAGAACATTATATTTTGAAAATTTTTGACTAATAAATTAAAAAGTAAATGAGATCAAATATTAACATACAGGTACAACTGGATGAAGACAAGATGCCTGAAATGATTGAATGGAACGCACCGGATGGTGGCGTGGAAGGCATGCAGAAAGCCAAAGCTGTATTGCTGGGTCTTTGGGATGGAGAAGAAAAATCAGCATTGCGCATTGATCTGTGGACAAGCAAAATGATGGTAGATGAAATGAATGACTTCTTTTACCAAACCTTTTTTGGCATGGCAGACACCTATCTTCGTGCAACTAAAAACGCCGAGCTGTCGAAGGAAATGAAAGAATTTGCCAAAAACTTTCTTAAGAAGGCTGGCACCGCAGAGGAAACCAAATAATTTACAATTACCAATTTATGATTGGAAATTAGTATTGGAAATTTTATTTTTTTTTTGAATTTTTAATTTTGAATTTTATGTCTCTTGAACAAAAAGTAATGGATGAATTAAAGGATGCTATGCGCTCAAAAAATGAGGCCGCATTACGCACCTTAAGGGCTATTAAAGCTGCAATCATTATAGAAAAGACCGCTGAAGGAGCCACAGGCAATATAAGCGAAGCAGACGAAACAAAGATGCTGCAAAAACTTGCAAAACAACGTCGCGATTCATTGGATATTTATGAAAAACAAAATCGCGAAGACCTGGCAGCAAAAGAAAGAGAAGAATTGCAAATAATAGAACGTTTTTTGCCTAAACAAATGTCTGCAGACGAGCTGAAAACTGAACTGCATAAAATAATAGAACAGGTAGGCGCAAAAACTCCGGCAGATATGGGTAAAGTAATGGGTGTAGCCGCAAAACAATTAGCCGGCAAAGCAGATGGCAAAGCAATATCCGAAACAGTGAAGCAACTATTGTCACAAGAGCTTAACTCATGATACTTGATATTATTGGTATTTTGCTGGTAATTATATCCTTTATACGCGGCTATATGAAAGGTGTCATATTAGCCGCTTTTTCTGTATTGGCCATCGTTTTAGGTGTTATTTGTGCATTAAAACTATCTCATACGCTTGCCGTTTATTTGTATGACAAGGGCATCATTACATCAGGCTGGGCCCAGATAGTGAGCTATGTTGTCTTATTTATTATTGTTGTTCTGCTGGTGAGGCTAATTGCTAAAGCTATTCAATCCGCCTTGGAGGCAGTCCTGCTGGGAACTGTAAATAAAATTGTCGGTGGCATTTTATATGCTGCATTGGGGGCTTTTGCATGGAGCGTTATACTATGGATCGGTACACAATCTCACATTATTTCAGAACAAGCAGTTGTCGCTTCCAAAACCTACCATTTTTTTGCTCCGATAGCTCCTTGGGTATTTGCTCGTTTAGGCAGTCTCATACCATTTGTAAAAAATATCCTCGGCGAACTGGAGCAATTTTTTCAGCATGTAAATCAGCAAATGCCACACCATGTGGGTACTTCTTGATAATTACGATTCCTTCACTTATATATTGCACCACTACCTGCTGCAAACAGGCAACGAATGTGCTGTGTACCGTAATGACGAAATAAGTATTGATGACTTGGTAAATCTCAACCCCTCACGTCTCATTATTTCTCCCGGCCCGGAAACCCCGTTACAAGCTGGCATCTGCATGCAGGCTATAGACCATTTTCATTCACGCATTCCCATTCTTGGTGTTTGCCTGGGCCACCAGGCGTTAGGCATGTATTTTGGAGCAAAATTAATACACACATCCTACCCCATGCATGGCAAGACCAGCCTTGTACAACATAACAGCCATCAATTATTTCATAATATTCCCTCACCGTTTACAGTAATGCGCTATCACTCCCTTGCACTTGACCAGTTCAATAATACAGGGCTACAAGCCATCGCACATTCAGATGACGGAATTATTATGGCACTCGTTCATGAAAAATATAATTGCATAGGCGTACAATTCCATCCCGAATCTGTTGGCACTGAAATGGGTTTGCAATTACTGAAGAATTGGACCAATATTTAATTTCAATTAAAGGATATTTATCAAAAATTAAATACCTGTTTAAGCAGTCGGAACTTTCAAAAATAATTTTGAATATACGTATAGAAATATTATTTTTGTCGTATAAACATGAAAATATATGGACGCCAAGATAACTCTAAGTTTTGACGCGCAAATAATAGACACAGCCAAAAAATATGCTGCTAAGCAAGGCATCAGCCTCAGCAGGCTTACAGAAGTATTACTGAGAAAAGTAGTAGCCGGTAATTACAGGGACATAGAAGATATGCCTATAGCAGATTGGGTATCAAAAGTATCAGAAGGCGAAGTTGAATACCAGACCAAAAACAGGAAACGCAAAACCATGAAGGATGAATATTTCAATAGTAAAAAATGAAATTATTTATTGATGCGAATGTTTTGGTTTCTGTACTAAATAAAGAATATCCAGTTTTCCCTTACAGTGCCCGTATATTAAGTTTAACAGAACACAAAGGCTATACATTAACCACGTCTGCCATCTGCCTGGCAATAGCATGGTATTTTGCAGAAAAGAAATATGGCAGATTACTCGCAAAAAACAAAATTGATCTTTTACTTGAACATATGGATATAGCTGATTGCGGGGAAAAAGAAGCGGTTTTGGCTATTAAAAATAAAAAAGTGAATGATTTTGAAGACGGCTTGGAATATTATTCCGCACTTAATGCAAAATGTAATTGCATTATTACAAGTGATCTGAATGATTTTCATTTCTCCGACCTCGAAGTGCTGGAACCAGAGCGGTTTTTGAAAAAATATATAAAGTAAGAAGCTTTCTTATATCTCTTATTATGGGGGCTTTTTTTACGTACTTTTGCAACTCGTTAAAAACAATTATATGAACAAGGCTTTTGCTCCATTAGAAAAAGTAAAGAGACAATTCTTACCTGAAGATTTTAAGTTGAGTACCTGGGAGGCAATACAACCTTATTTTGAAGAGTTACTAAAAAGGGACTTGAACAATAAACAACAACTGGAAAAATGGCTGACTGATATCAGCGAACTGGAAGCAGTGATAAGTGAGGATGCCAGTTGGAGACAGATCAACATGACATGCGATACTACCAATAAAGAATTTGAGGAAGCTTTTACTTATTTCTGCCTGGAAATAGAACCTAAAATGAAGCCTTACGGCTTTGAGCTGAATAAAAAATTGATAGCTTGTCCATATACTGCAGAAATGGATAAATCGGTTTATTTCCCATACCTGCGTAGTGTAGAGAATTCAATAAAGCTGTATCGGGAAGAGAATGTGTCTTTGCAGGCCGACATGAGCATACTCGCCCAACAGTATGGCGTTATAAGCAGTAAAATGAGCATTGAGGTGGATGGCAAAGAATATACTTTGCAACAAGCCGCCAAATTTTTGCAGAAGCCGGACAGGGTTTTGAGAGAGTCCGTATTCAATAAAGTGGCAGTTCGCCGTATGGCCGATAAGGAGCAACTGGATGACTTATTCAATAAACTGCTGGCACTAAGACAAAAAGTGGCAACTAATGCAGGTTTTGAAAATTACAGAGATTATAAATTCAGGGAGCTGGGACGTTTTGATTATACACCGGAAGACTGCTTTGCTTTTCACGCTGCCGTGAAAGAACATATTTTACCACTGCAGGCTATGCTTGTAAAAAACAGGCAGCAAAGACTGGGCCTTGATATTATGAGGCCATGGGATGGCGATGCGGAACCACAAGGCACACAGCCATTACAACCTTTTCATACAGGCAAAGAATTATCAGAGAAAGCAATGGAAGTCTTTAACGACTTGCAGCCTTATTTCAGAGGCTGTCTCAACACCATGCAGGATATGCACAGGCTGGACCTGGAAAGCCGTAAAGGCAAAGCACCCGGTGGCTATAACTGTCCTCTTGCGGAAACCGGTGTACCCTTTATTTTTATGAATGCGGCGGGCACAATGGGCGATGTAATAACCATGATGCACGAAGGTGGTCATGCAGTTCATTCCTTCCTTTCTCATGAC
The DNA here is from genome assembly GCA_903929655.1 of uncultured Bacteroidota bacterium. Lineage (GTDB taxonomy): Bacteria > Bacteroidota > Bacteroidia > Chitinophagales > Chitinophagaceae > JABDGU01. Next base: position 6,739 of record CAIYVS010000274.1, read on the forward strand.
CTCAAGTTAAATGCGTTTAAGGAGTATCCAATGGAGATAGCAGAACTGGCCAGCATGAGCATGGAACTATTTTCTATGGAGCATTGGGACGTGTTCTTTAACGACGAAAAAGAACTGCACCGTGCCAAACTGGAAGAGTTGGAACGTGTAATAAGCGTATTGCCCTGGATAGCAACCATTGACAAATATCAGCACTGGTTATATACCCACCCAGGCCACAGCAATGAAGAAAGAAAGAATGCATGGATGGATATCCTGCAAGAGTTCTCTACAGGCATTACAGACTGGAGCGGATTTGAAGAGTACCATGCTTACCTTTGGCAAAAACAATTACACCTCTACGAAGTGCCTTTCTACTATATAGAATACGGCATTGCCCAATTAGGAGCTATCGCGATGTGGAGGCAATACAGGGGCAACAAAGAACAAGCTTTGGATAACTATATGAGTGCCCTGAGCCTAGGTTACACCAAAACACTTAAAGAACTGTATGCTACAGCAGGCATCAAATTTGATTTTTCTCCTGCCTATGTAAAAGAACTTGGAACTTTTGTGAAGGAAAGATTGGTTGAGATGGGAGTTAACTAAAAT
>CAIYVS010000275.1 GCA_903929655.1 uncultured Bacteroidota bacterium
AATGTTCATCAAGCTATGCTTCGGGCACAAGCACGCTACACACAGGGCTTGGCTGCATGCTTGCGCCAGCTTCTGGCAGCAAATAGTTTGCAAATGTTCATCAGGCTATGCTTCAGGAACAAGCACGCTACGCACAAGGCTTGGCTGCATGCTTGCGCCAGCTTCTGACAGCAAATAGTTTGCAAATGTTCATCAGGCTATGCTTCGGGTACAAGCACGCTACACACAGATCTTGGCTGCATGCTTGCGCCAGCTTCCAGTAAAAAACTTATTTGTTTTACAGGATCTGGCATACTAATTGTGGCATATCAATCAACAACATAAAGGCCTATAATAATAGCTTTCCTCTTTTTTGTTTTCCCATGCGTAAATTATTTCTGCCCTGCATTTTTATGCTTTTTGCAGCCTGCCATAGCCAGGCACCCAAACCTATTCCTCCAAAGGAGTCCGCACTGCAGGTGGGTGTGGCAGACAGCCCTAAAAAAACACTAAGGCCGCACGACCCCCAAAGCGATGGCAGCTATGAGCGCTTTATGGACAGCCTGCTTTCTAAAAAAGACATAGTATTCTCATCTAAAAAAATAGAGGCCGGGGATGTTTGGTTATGGTCTAAAATGTGGGGTGCCCACCCTAAAGAGCCTTATACTTTCCAGGTTGGCAACAGGTACTTTTTAAAGAGTAAAATGGAAGTTGTCAATGACGATAACAGGCTGAATGATATTTATTACGAGGTTGACACAGCAATAGAATTCTCACTCAGGGACAAGAAATATGCTTACGTCAGCGCGAGCTACCGCGACTGTAATGGAACGGGATGTATGGAAGAGTTCTATTTCATTGCAGACTACCAGCTCCACCGCCTGCATGTATTTGAGATGAATGCTGTTCCCGGCATCCCGACTCAATATTTCGGTGATTTCAATCATGACGGACAGCTTGATTTTTTAGTGCCCGAATGCGAATGCATGTCAATGTCACCCTATTGTGATACCACAGAAACCGTAGCCTTGATACCCTATACCCTGAACAAAAACGGACATTTTGTGCAAATGAAAAACGACTACAAAAAAGACAAGTTCATGATAGGGCAATTTGATAGTGGCGTTTTTGCACCTTGCCATTTCCGCATTATCGGCGATTTTTGGGACCGCTAGTTTCCCCTACTGGTAGGGACATCCTATTTTAACCGAACTAAGCTTTAAAAATGAAACTCAGACCGGGGATGCCCCAGGAAATAAAAGCAGCAATCTAAGTTTGGCTTACAATACCTTATTTTTTCTTACTGGTGTCTTTTCCAGCCTTCCATTTTTTGGCGGTAGTACCCCAGCTTATGTTAGCTTTATCTCTCAGTGTGGTTTGCAAACTATCGGGCAAAGTTTCCAGATAATGTTTTTTATCTACACTGCGGCCCATGGAGCGTATGTGCACTTTACCGTTCTTCATAATATAGACAATAGTATAGCCGAAGAACTGGTGTTCTTTGTCCAGGTGTTTTTCATAAGGGCTACCGCCATTTCCGGCTATTACCTGGTAGCTTTTCCCGGGATCAGGCTGGCAACGGTAATACTGGTGGCTGTGTGCAGAGAGCATGGCTTCGGCCTTGTTTTGTTCCATAGCAGGCCATAATATTTTGGTCATGCTGCTGTCCATCCTGTCGTCTGCTTCATTTATTTTGGCATCCACATAGGAAGGTTTATGCCCCAGCAGAAAGATGTGGGTTATAGATTGATCTTTTCTTGCATTGGCCATGTCACTTACTATCCATTTAGCAGGCAAGATGCCAATTTTATTTTTATTGTTCCAGGTATCTGTGTTCATCATTATAAAATGGGTGTTCTTATAATTGAACGAATAGGTTTGCAGATTGTTCATGCTGTCTTTGCCCCCCACCCTCATTACAGGCCCATCGGGCATAAAGGACGACATGAGCGATTGCCATGTGGACAAGGCCTTCCAGGGCAGCTCTCCACCGGCCCCTTTATACAGCATTTCATGGTTTCCGGGCACAGCTATCATTTTTATACCGCTCCGGGCTATGGGCGAGAAAGATGCGTTGTGATAAACCTGTAGCCAGGCCTGCAATTGATTGCTTAAAACTGTTGGGTTCTGCTCAAGCCCAAGCACAAGGTCTCCCAGAAAAAAGAAAAAATCAGGTTTGGGATCAAGCTGGCAAACTTCGCTGAAGGTACGCTGCAGTTCCGGCAAGTTGGCAGTAGAAGGCCCGGCATTGGGATTGGAGGTATCTTTATCATCTACCCGGTTGCAACCCATAAAGACAAAGCTAAATAATACATCAGCGGGTTTTATGCTATCGGCATCATTGCCTTTACCGGCAGTCGATTTTTTTTTACCGCTTGGGTGGGCATAGGAAATAGCCAGGTCTGCAAAAAGGAACAACAGGAGAAACGGGAGTATCAGTTTTTTCATTATCATGGTTTTTGTGAACTACCAAAATACAACAAACAAATCTATATTCATAATTCAAAACAGACATCGTGGTAATGGCTGTGCAGTTGAGTATGGTGTTTATGGAAAAGATGAAAATGTAAATAAGACGGCAGGCTATGCTGCAAAAAAAATCAGCACCTATGTAGTATAGAATGCTGATTTTTTATGAAAAGATTTTTTATTAGTCTTTGGCTTATTTCTTTTCCATTTTAGAGTCTTTCATTTTGCCTTTGTGCTCCATTTTGCCTTTGTGCTCCATTTTTTCTTTGTGCTCCATTTTCCCTTCTTTCTTGTCCATTTTGTGTTCCTTTTTCTCCATTTTGTGTTCTTTCTTCATGCCCTCTTTTTTCATGGGCTTTTCTTGTCCGAAAGAGATTGCGGGGGCTAATATGCCCATTGCTAATAAAGCAACTAAGATGTGTTTTTTCATTTTTGGGGGATTTTTGATAGCGCTAAAGTTATATAATCTTTTCTCAAAATTCCAATTTCGCGGCTCCCTGCTAAACCTCGGGCATTGTATAATGGCCGGACGGCACTGAAATTCAATTGTTTGCCGTTTCTGTTAAAAATGTGTGTTCATAAAATAAATTAAAAACAATTTAAGTCATATCATTTACCATTGTTTTACCTATAGTATCAATATACCAGCTTAAAAAATAAAAAGTATTGAACTCATGAAAAAGCGCTCACTTCAAACACATCATTCGGAAGAAAGCGTAAAAAGGATTATGGCAGCATCACACGAATCGGCACATTTCCTATTTTCAAATTTTAAAACTACATTTATATTGAAACCGGATTTATTGAAATTATAGATATGAATCAGTCCAATTTAGCATTGGGAGCGTTTGTTTATTAGTTCAAAAAAAACAAATTATGATCAAACAACTATTCCGTTCATGCATTTTTTTGCTTGTACTAAACGCAGCACTAAGTTCATGCAGTAACAATGGTGTAGTAAAAGAAAGCAGCACAGCAGATAAAATGGGCCGCTTCCCCGAGAAGGGTGATATGATCATGCTTACGGACCGCCCGCCGCAACTGGAAACTCCGCTCAACATATTTCAGCAGGATATCACCCCTAATGATTATTTTTTTGTTCGCTGGCACCTGTCGCAAATATTGACGAAAATTGATATTGATACATTCAGGCTTTATATAGGTGGCGCTGTGGACAAACCTATTGCTATATCTATGAAAGACCTGAAAAGCAAGTACCCTGCAGATTCTGTAATTGCACTGGCCATATGCTCAGGCAATTCAAGAAGTACATTTAGTCCCAGGGTGCCTAGTGGACAATGGGGAAACGGCGCTATGGGCAATGCAAAATGGAAAGGTGTGAAACTTAAAACCATTCTTGAGGCTGCAGGCATAAAAAAAGGGGCTATTGAGGTAACATTCCAGGGTATGGATAAAGGCCCATTGCCCGATATTCCTGTTTTTGTAAAATCATTGAGCATAGACCATGCACTGGATGGAGAAGTATTAATAGCCTATGAAATGAATGGGCAGGACATACCTATGCTGAACGGCTACCCTCTAAAACTGGTTGTACCCGGCTGGTATGCCACCTATTGGGTAGGCTCTTTAAATACCATCAAGGTGCTCACTGATACTTTTAAAGGTTTCTGGATGACCAAAGCCTACCAGGTGGTAAATAACGCGGAGGCCAATGAATCGCCGGACAGCCCTGCAAAAGTTACAGTTCCCGTGAGCCATATCAAACTCAATTCCATATTTATATTACCCGAGCCACACCAACCTGTAGCTTATGGACAGCCCTGCCATGTAGAAGGCCTTGCTTTTAATGATGGTACCGGAATTAAAAAAGTGGAGGTATCTGTTGACAGTGGTAAGAATTGGATGGAAACTACGCTTAATCCGGAGATCAGTAAATATTCATGGAGGCGCTGGAAGTATGAATGGGTGCCAAAGACAATAGGGATAAACCACCTGATGGTGAGGGCAACAGATAATAATGGCTTTACCCAAACCAGCAAACAATGGAACAGGGGTGGCTATGCAAAAGGTTTTATTGAACAATTAGATGTAAAAGTGAAATAAAATTTATGCTTAAAAAAACACAATTCATATTCATTGCCACATTATGCTGTTTGTTCCTGGTACTGCATAGCTGCACGCAACAGAAACAACCTGATATTGCCAAACCAGCGGATGAGAATCCGAATACATTCACTGTAAAAGGGAGCGTGAGGGAGATCTTCATTAACCACGACGAACCGGACTTTCCTGAAGCTGAAGGAAAAGAAATATTTACTTCCACTTGCACTATGTGCCATACACTAAGGTATATCAGCATACAACCCAATTTTCCCCACAAGACATGGGAAGCAGAAGTGAATAAAATGATCACAAAATTTCATGCGCCGATAGATTCAGTAAGAGCTGGAAAAATTGTGAACTACCTGGTAACAATAAAAGGTGTAAAACAATAAAGCATTTCTTCAGTTGCTTAATGAGATGTTAAGGCCTTGCAAAAGACCTGTTAAGCAGCCGCACCACCAATGCTTAAAACACATATAAGTCCTTACTTGCCTGCAAAGTAAAAGCATATGGAGCTGAACATTGCACACAGAATTTACTAGAACTATTATGACAGGCGCATTTCTTTTTCGGAGTTTGCCCACTACATAAAAAAAGGCATCCATTTATGGGAGAACAGCAAAACTTTTCCATCTGATTCTGAAGGATTGAAAGCCATAAAAATTGCCATCTCTTACAGGAATAAACTGATGCAGTTATTTCCACTGGAATGGAAAAATTATTACAGCGCAGAAGCCTAGATCACATCCTTTTCCTTACTGCGCATATTATTCTACAGCCAGATATTGCCATAGTAAATCAGCACTTTAGTAAAGCACTAATATTCAACCTGTTATTGCCCGGCGCGATTTTTTGAGTTAAATTACAATTAACTCAACAAACACATTATGACAAAGTATTCAAAAAAAGCAGGCGAAAAAGTAGAAAAGGCCTTACACGAAATGAAACAGGGTGAATTAAAAAG
>CAIYVS010000276.1 GCA_903929655.1 uncultured Bacteroidota bacterium
AAAACACTTCCACCCTGCCCGCACTTTATACCATTGCCATTTTCATTTCCGTTGCCACCAAAATAGCTAGCCCATTTTAAATTGCCGGAACTGCCAAATTTGGCCAGGAAAACGTCCTCACTGTCACTATAAGTATTTTGGTAACTATTTATGGTAGCTATATTATAAGCACTTGTCGTAGAACCAATCATGTATACATTTGCTACACTATCGCAGCTCACATCCGTACCTTCATCATAATTATTGCCGCCAAAATAGGTAGCCCAGTTTAGTACGGGATCTATCACCAGTTCACCCTCATATTGCGCTGCATTAAACTCCAGAACATTACCATTCAATAAAAACTTACACGCTACAGCTTTCCCACTTTGTTTTTCATAACAATAGGGCTTTTGCTCACTGATGCTTCCCAACAATGTTGAAGCGCTTATTCCCCCATTTGCATTTAATTGCAATGCGGCATTCTCACTGTATCTAAGTTTAATGTCACCAATCCTCCCTCCCTGATGAACAATAAAATCATACTTAAGTACCTCATGAGACTTGTCATCATTAATGCCCGGAGTATTATTTACATAAATGACCCAATCAATTCCCGGATAAACATCTTTGTAGATGACTCTTTTATAGCTATGTGTTATAGCACCCTTTGATGTATTAAAGGGCCTCGTATAATAAGTTTCATAGTAGTCCTGCTGTTCGTATGCATGCACCTGCGCTTTTTTATTTGCCCCAAGTAGCTCCACATCCATGCGGTACATAATAATATCTCTATGTCTCCCTTTTCCGGTCTTTGCTGTCCGACCAGAGTCCGGGTCATTTACCTGGGTTCCATCAGATACCACATCCTTACACCATTGATAATGCAGCATCCCCTCTCCGATAAAAATACTTAAACCTTTTCCCGGTGCTATTTTGAAGTCAATGTCCTTTCTCGGCTTATGATATTGATCACTTACCTGACCTTTATTTTCAACAAACAATAAAGAATGTTTTGGTTTTATATGCGCTCCGGGCACACCATTCTGAGGCTTGTGGGCTAGTGATACAAGCGGCAATAAAAAAAAGAAAATAGGGGAAAGGGTAATCCGAATCATAGAACCAGGTCTTGTAACGAAGTTCAGATAAAGTTAAGGAATAATATAATTAGTTCCAATAAAATAAATAATATTAAAATGCGTATTATACTAAATAAAACAGCAGTGCGTAAAACACACTGCTGTTTAAAAAACGAAAAAATTATTTTACCTGATTAGCGAAAAACGACCATATGCCTTAGAACCACCGGATTGTAATTCACAAATATAAACACCCGAAGCAAGTGAAGAAACCGGAATTCTTGCTTGTTTTTTAAATGATGCAGCAGACTCCGAGAGCACTAATTGCCCTTGCATATTATAAATACTTATCTGCACGTTTGGCAAAACAAAAGCCTCATTCCAGGAAATATTGATTACATCGTTTGCCGGATTTGGATAAATATTGATCTGGGCAGTTTGATTTCCTTTGTTAATGTTTGGCACACGGGTAACTGGCGTCTGTTTATATATCTTTACCCCGCCATAAATATCTCCCACTATCATTTCATATTTGCCATCGCCATCTATATCTCCCACAGTAGGTGCAGAACGGAAACCATCATAATACACTTTTGGGAGAACATTACCGGTATCCCAGGAATATTTATAAAAATTAAACATGGTATCTATATCGGCGTATATAGAATCTATCATTGTAAAATGTACATTAGCACCGGTATCAGCATTCTGAAAATTATCATAACGATACAGATAACCCGAACTGCTACCCATTAAAATGTAATCTTTACCTGTGCTGTCTATCTTACCAATAAAAGGCGTACTGTAATTACCACTTAAATAGTTAGGATCGGACCTGGCATGACCAAGTATAGGATTAGCCAATTGAAGTTTCACCTGCCCTGCAACCGTACTTACATTGCGATAAAAACGTAAAAATCCTGTATTTTCACCAATAATAAGATCCGGCTTACCGTCCTTATCCATATCATAAATAAATGGAGCCGCATTAGCGGGTACAGAAATAGGAACATTATTGATGTCTACAAGCGTCTGCTGCGCCATTTGGAATTGAGGTTGTGAATTATCTGAACTCGCATTATTCTTTATAAAACTAATTGTACCATCAGTATGCCCTATCACCATATCAGCCACGCCATCATTATTCAAATCACCAAAAGCGGGCGCATTTCCTTTAAAACCATAGGTAACTCCAAGTCCCAAAAAGTCTTTTGTTTGCAATGTAAATGATGGATGTCCTGAAGTAGGGCGTGTGGAT
>CAIYVS010000277.1 GCA_903929655.1 uncultured Bacteroidota bacterium
ATATTTGATCAAGGCTATGATCTTGATTGCAATACATTTTCCCCTAATAACGAAGAGTTTTTTTCAGGCGATATAGGTGGGTCCGGTGTCTGGTATCCTGGCAATACAATAGTTAATTTAAACACCTGGTATTGCGCTGTAGTCACCTACGATGGAGATTCTGCAAGATTATATATTAATGGTATAAAGAGAATTACACTTCCATGGAATAAAGTCTATTCGCCGAGCACAAATGGAATAGCTATCGCATATTACCCGCCGGGAGGAAGCCAGTATCCTTATTGGTTTACAGGGTCGATTGATGATATGAGACTATACAGTCGCGCTTTAACTGCGTCTGAGGCATTAAGCTACTGTGATACTGCAGAGATGTTACCTAGTAATGGTGTTAGTACACAATCATTCAATGAGCCGGAAGTTGTTATTGCTCCCAACCCTGCACATGACCATATAGAAATACATTTACCACCTAATTATTCGGGAACAATACAAATAACAAATACATTAGGACAACTTGTTAAAGAAATATATACAAATTCAGAACTGGTAAATTTTGACATTAGTTCATTTCCTGCCGGGCTTTATATTATTAAGACAGAATATCTGGGAGAGAAGCAGTACAAGAAAATTTTAAAACAATAGCACTGCAAATAATAATTATTCTTGTCACCGTGTATCAACCAATATCTAGCAGATAATGGACTATAATTATATCGTGGATGACTTCTCCTACTTATTTGCGCTAACAAATTAGAATTTCAGACCATCTAATGCTACAAGCTCATTTGAAATCCCTTACATGCTACATCTCTGCATTTATTCCCTTATAAACTCTATATTAGCGAATCAATTTTATACTATTAATGGCTTCGGAATTACTGGTAAATACAAAATGTCCTGCTTGCGAATCGGCTGATATTGTTAAGGTGAACGATTTCAGGATGAAGCAGAAAGGGGGCGGTGTTTTGCCTGATGATTATTGTGTATTGCAATGCCTGAACTGCGGGCTTTGGTTTAAAGACCAATTCCCATCAGCAGGTGCATTGACCGAGTATTATAATGCTTTATCCTTATCGAACGATCAATGGAATTATGAAAAAAGGTTACCACACGAAGAAAAACTGGATAAAATATTAAAGGAATTACCTAAGGGCTCAACGGTAATGGATGTAGGCTGCTGGACAGGCAGACTTTTATCGGTACATAAGCATATTCATAAGTTTGGCATAGAACCTAATGAAGCGAGCGCAGAAATTGCAAAAAAAAACGGTATTCATGTTCTCGGGACAACGCCATCTGAACAAAGCCTGGGTGATTATAAGTTTGACCTGATAACTATGATAGATGTGTTCGAACACCTGGATAAGCCTGCAGATGTTATCCGCACATTGGTGCATCACCTGAGGCCAGGTGGCAGACTGATATTTGTTACAGGCAGGACAGATTGTTTCCCTGTGAGGCTGGCCGGTACCAGCTATTGGTATTTTTCGGTGATACCCGACCATATTGTGTTCCTGAACAGGAAATTTGTGAACTGGCTCAGAACCAATCTTGTTATCAAATCGATAACTGCTGAGCCTATGTGCCATTACCATTTTAATTTTAAGAAATACCTGAAACAGTTGATATGGTTATATATATGGAGATATGGAAATCCTAATAGCCCTTTTGTACCAAAAGCTTTTTTCAGGCTCCCAATATTTAAACGTTTCGCTAACCTGAAAGAAATCATTATTTGCACTAACTGGAAAGACCATTATTTTATAACAATCAAAAAATAATACTATTCTATCAAGCTCTTATGCTTCCCAAAATATCCATCATAACACCATCTTATAACCAGGGGCACTATATAGAAGAAACCATCTGTTCTGTGCTTGAGCAGGGCTATCCGAACCTGGAGTATATTATTATGGACGGAGGAAGCAAGGATAATTCGGTGGAGGTAATTAAAAAGTATGAAAAACACATCAGCTATTGGAAAAGTGAAAAAGACAAGGGGCAAAGCGATGCCATAAATAAGGGTTTTAAGATAGCAACAGGAGATGTGATCAATTGGCTAAACAGTGATGATTATTATGAAAAAGGCGCTTTGCTTAAGGTTGGCGAGGCTTTCTCAAATCCCACAACCAATTCCTATTGTGGCATCAGCCGCATATTTGGCAATAAGGGTGAATATTTGTCGGGTGGAACTGATATATATTTTGATAATCTTGAAAAAACGATTGGCTGGGCAAGGATAGACCAGCCCGAAACTTTTTTTAGAAAAAGCTGTTTTGATAAAGGCGGCTACCTGGACGAGCAGTTCCATTATATAATGGACAAAGAATTGTGGATACGTTACCTGATGCAGTATGGCTTTAATGGGCTGGTAAAAACGAAGGACCTTTTAGCTCATTTCAGGGTACATGATGATTCTAAAACCAATAATTTCCAGGAAAAATTTAAAAAAGAAACTTATTCGCTGTATCATAGCATTGCAAGTTTGAACGGTTCAAAGTTTGCTAATATCCCGGATTTCTGGCCAGATGAAAAGCTTGAGTTAAAATTCAAGGAGGCATTCATAAAAAATGACAAAACACAGGTAGATAAGATCATTAATTATTGCCTGTATTATGCTTTTCTTGAAAACTATGCCCAAAACCATTTTCAGGAAGCAAAAAAAGTAAGTTCTCTTATAGATAATCAATTACTCAATAAAGAAGAAAGCGGACATCTAAAGAACATCAAAAAACGAATGTTATTGCCACGATTTATTAAAAAGATGGTTAATAAAATAAAGTAAGTTGCTATTTCACATTATTTTCCTTTTTATTGGCATAGC
>CAIYVS010000278.1 GCA_903929655.1 uncultured Bacteroidota bacterium
CAAAATGTCCGACTTTTTTGATGTTTCGGACATTGATTTCCCGCTGATACCCGCAGAGAGCAAAGGATGACCGCACTATGCTTTTCTTACATGATTACTTGCAGTATTATAAAATTTGCAGAATTGAAACTTCCTGAAAATGGTAGATATCTACATTGAGATATCCACATTGAAAATTCCGGTTTTTTCCGGTTTTTTCCGATGCCGGAAAATTGATTAGCGATATAAAAATTTGATTATCAATGAGATGATCCTGAATTTTCCGGTTTTGCAAAAAAAATAAAAGCGAAAATTTGTGGATAAAATTTGATAGAGCATATCCTCCTCCTCCCCTTAAGAAAGCTACGGCGGTCGACGTATGTTAAAGAACTTATGAATTTAAAATTAATATTTACCCAAATTCAGACCAAAGATACTATCGTGATGGGGGCGAATCCAAATTTTTTTTTGGAAGTGGCTGTGGGCGCGGGAAGAAAAAACCTCACCCTTTGAGCTGCGCTCGTTCTCTTGCGTTCACCTCTCAAAAATGTAGAGGGGAAGTATGTTGAAAGGGAGGGTTAGTTATGCTGTGCAGTGTTTGTGAGGCACAAGCACACAGTGCACAAAGCCAAGCAGCATTCTTGCTAGCGGGGCAGAATTTATTAATTGTCTGAATTTGGATTTATTGGATTAGGGGATAATAAGGGATGCTTATAGGTGATAATATGAAGTGGCTATAAAAGCGGGAAGATGGGTTTGAATTGTAGGCCTGATGTGCGCGGGTGCCTGAAAGAGAATAGATAATATTTTTATTTATGGGTTTTAAATTATAATTTTATAGAAGTACCTCTTCCTGAAATACATAAGTTATGCAAAACCTGTATTACCTTCTTGTATTTTTCTTTTTATTGCCTCATTCTTTATTTGCCAAGGAGCCCCGTTTGGTAAATCAAAATGTGTCGCAGTGCAATGCTATTTTAAAGGAGCAAGCTATGCTGACTACTCATAATGCAAAACAGGCAAAAGGGCTGAGCATGGAGCAGCATAATTTATGTTTTATTGAGAATAAAGGTCAGGTAAGTGACCAGTATGGAAATGCGAGGAATGATATTGATTTTAAGGTAGCTACCGGGAATAGACTGAATGTATTTGTGGGGAGGGGAGGATTGCATTATCAATGGACCTCACCCCGGCCCTCTCCCAAGGAGAGGGAGGTATTGCGTAATGCTGATTGCAAGGGCTCAGGAGATTTCTCCGTTCGTCGAAATGACGGCCTTGATGGGAGCGGAGGGGAGTCTGGGCAGCGTGTGGAAATATACAGGATGGATGTGGAGCTTATTGGTGCGAATAGGAATGCTGAAATAGTAACAGAGGAAAAACAAAGCTATTATGAGCATTATTATACGGAGACCTCTCCCGACCTCTCCAAAGGAGAGGAGAAAGGAGTAATAACTAATCATGAAGGTATTGTTGTGCGTAGTTATAAAAAAGTGACTTATAAGAATGTGTACCCGAATATTGATTGGGTATTGTATGTGGGGGAACACAGACTGACTGCTGACCATCCCGGCCTTCGGCCACCCCTCCTAAAAACAAGAGGGGAGTCAATGGAGTATGATTTTGTTGTAAGGCCGGGTGGGAATGTGAAGGATATACAATTGAAGTATGGAGGTGATACGAGTTTAGTATTGAATGTGGATGGGGATATCATTGCATCCACACCCATGGGCAAGATAATGGAAGAGAAGCCTTATAGTTATGTGCAAGGAAACAGAGAGGAAATAGCTTCTGCTTTTAAAATGAACGGCAATATTTTAGGTTTTGATCTTAGGTTTGATAGCTACCGGGGTAAAGGAACAATAGTAATAGACCCTACTTTAGCATGGGCTACTTATTATGGGGGTACCGGAGTTGATGAAGCATGGGGTGTAGACCAGGACGGACAAGGAAATGTATATTTTACCGGAAATACTTCGGGCGCAGGTAATATTGTAACCATCGGGGCGTATCAAACTACATTTGGCGGCAATATGGATGCATTTGTTACGAAATTCAATAGTAACGGAGCGATACAATGGGCCACTTATTTTGGTGGTAGTAATGTTGATGAAGGAGGGGGGCTGAAATATGATAGACATGGGAAGATATATATATCTGGGTCTACCAGCAGCACTAATCACATAGCTACTTTGGGTGCGTATCAAACTACAAATGGCGGAAACACTGATGCATTCCTTGCAAAATTTGATACCAGCGGAAACTTGCAATGGGCCACTTATTTTGGCGGAAGCGGGACGGAATCTGGAAATACATTAAATCTGGACGGACCAGGGAATATATATATAGGAGGTAACACAACCAGTACTGGTAATATAGCTACGAGTACGGCATATCAAACTACTTACAATGATAGTACAGATGCATTTATTGCAAAATTTGACAGCAGCGGTAGTTTGCAATGGGCAAGTTATTTTGGTGGTAACAAGTTAGACGCATGTGACAGGGTTGTTAGTGATGGTGCAGGAAGTGTGTATATGTATGGAGAAACCAAGAGTGCCAGTAATATAGCCACAGCGGGGGCTTATCAAACTACCTTTGGCGGCAATGAGGATGCATTTATTGCAAAATTTAATGCTGGCGGAAGTTTACTGTGGTCTACTTATTATGGGGGTAATTCTGTAGAACAGGCGATTGGAATAATATGTGACATAGCGGGGTATATATATATAACCGGAGCAACATCCAGTATGAATAATATTGCAACGGCAGGAGCTTATCAAACGAGTAATGGGGGAGGAGCTTTGGATATATATATAGCTAAATTTGCCGGCAC
>CAIYVS010000279.1 GCA_903929655.1 uncultured Bacteroidota bacterium
GAATCCGTTGAGGGTGGGTAAGTGAGGGAAGGAGTTATTATTAAGACGAATCCTGTTGTGCGGGATGAGCGGTTGGAGCGGCGTATTTTCGGTTATTGGGATATCGATGGGATGTGGGTGGATTGTATACAAGGCGTATAAGGGAATGGTAGATGCGCCTGATTTAAGTGGAGAGAATGAGGCATTGAAGGAAGCATTGGGTCGAGCGAGGGAGTTGTTGAAGGAAGCATATTCAGGGAAAGAGGAAGTATGAAGAAGTATACAACTGAGCAAGTTTGGGGATTGCTTAAGAAGCATCCGAAGAGGGTGTTTAAGATTCTTGGGGATGATGGTGGTGATAATGAGTTTATTCAATATGTAGCTTATGTTGATAATTATGGTCCTGTAATAGAAATTAAAACTAAGTCAATTAATTGTGACAATTTTAACATATATAAAATTTTTAGAAGCGATAATAAGATAGGAAATGTAGTTAGTTCTGATTGGGTGTGGTCTAATAAGTCTAAACCAATTAGGTTAGGTAAATTATCAGGAGCTAATCAGATTGGGCTTTGGGTTATTGGGTTACACTCTGAGGGGAATTTGGTAAATCTTCCTGGTGAGGGTGTTGATTCTAGTAAAACTTATAAGGTTGTTTTAATTGAGTGTGATTGAAAGGTAGTTTATTATGACAGATACAGTTGAACAAGTAGCGCCAACGTTTGCTGGAGTAGTGGATAAGGTGGTAGATAAGGTTTCTAATGGGATGGGGGGGTGTTTTATCACGTATTGATCAGGTAGCGCCTCAAGTTTCTAGTGAGATTCATAAGATAAGTATTTACGCATGGGAATGTCTTATTCGTCAAAAGAGAGCTGAGGGTATTATTTATTTGGTTATTGCCATTTTTCTTCCTTGTTTATTTTTGCTTTTTAACAAATATGTTATTAAGAAATTATGGAACCTTTATAATGAGGGCTTTTTTTGGGGATGGGTTTTGTACATAGGTTCTTTTATAGTTACAGGTTGGTGCACATTATCATTTTTATATTATGGGGTAATGTATTTAGTTTCACCGGAATATTATATTGTAATTGATTTGTTAAACAGGTTATACCACATTAGTAAATAGAAAGTTATATGGTAACAAGAATCTTACTTAGTTTTATTTTTTGTTTAGTATTCTGTTGGGGATTTGGGTTTGGCAGGGATCAGGCGATTAATATGTTAGGTATAACGTTTGTTTTAGGGTTTGCATTTTCGTTTTTATTGAATTGATTTTACCAAAGAAAGATAATTTTATGTTTAGGATAGGGGATCGGGTAATAGTAAAGAGGCAACCTCACAATGAGCCTATTAATATAGTTGGTAAAGTTGTGGTAATTCGTCGAGTATTTGATGGTCGGATACATATTGGTATGGATAAGGATTATTTTTGTGAGCTTGAGATTGATGGGCGGGTATTTGATTGGGTTGAGTTGAGTTGTGTAGAGCATGAAAATGTGGGTAAAAGTAAGGAGAGTTTGGGTATGTTTTGTTCGAGATGCGTTAGAAACTGGGATGAGAGCTGAGAGAGCTATATCTTTACTTGAGCCTGCGATAGTTGATTCTTATGGAGCAGAGGTAAAGGATATAGTGATTAAAAGGTTAAGGGAATTATATGGATATTGATATTGTTATGGATAAAGACAATATACAGCATGCTTTATCAATCGCTGCAATAATATTTGTAGCTGTACGGATGAGTAATTGGGTTGGCAGAGCATGGATAGTAAATAATGATAAGAAATGTGAAACAGAGTCAGTTGCCAAGTTATTATTTGAAGATTTTGTGAATGAGTGTAAGACGCCAATTATTTCACAGCTTAAAGTTGATTTTGATTATAGCACTGGAACGGTTGATCTTTCATATGTATTAGATGGTAAGAATTATATAGTTAATGATGATTATCAACCAATGGAAGTATTATAATGAAAAATGATAGTGTTGAAATATTATTTGATGAGGAGTATACAA
>CAIYVS010000280.1 GCA_903929655.1 uncultured Bacteroidota bacterium
GATGTTGAGCTGATAGGTATAGATAATTTATCAAGAAGAGGCAGTGAAGGTAACCTGGCTGTATTAAAAGAGTTGGGTTGTAAAGTAATACACGGAGATATTCGTTGTAAAGAAGATATTGATGACCTGCCTAAAGTAGATTGGATATTGGATTGTGCGGCTATACCAACTGTAACAGCAGGTGTTGATTCGGGTACATTGAGCCTGATTAATAATAATCTTACAGGTACAATATTTTTATTGGAGAAATGCCGAAAAGATAATTGCGGTTTCATTATTTTAAGTACAAGCCGCATTTATAGTATTAACGAATTGGTTTCTCTGCCCCTTGAAGAAGGAGAACATGCACTAAGCATCAAGAAAAATGTAGCATATACCAAAGGTTTTTCTGAATATGGTATAGCTGAAACGTTCAGCACTGCTGCTCCTATTTCTTTATATGGAGCGACCAAGCTTGCTTCGGAAACTCTTGCTCTTGAATATCACTATACTTTTGGATTCCCGGTTTGGATAAACCGGTGTGGTGTTATTGCAGGGCCAGGGCAATTTGGAAAAATTGACCAGGGCATTTTTTCTTTCTGGATTTATCAATACTTGTTGGAAAGGCCCTTATCATTTATAGGCTTTGGTGGTACCGGCAAACAAGTAAGAGATATGATACATCCATTTGACGTTTTTAATATTGTTGAAAAGCAAATGTTAAGTGAAAATGTACTTGCTCCTAAAATTTTAAATATCGGCGGCGGGGTAGGGAATGCACTTAGTCTTGCCCAGCTTGATCATTTCTGTAAGGAGCATATTGATGCGAATAAGCAAATAAAACAGGTTCCTGAAAATAGGAATTTTGATATACCTCTTTACATTTCTGATTGCAGATTGGCCAAGGAATACTGGGGCTGGGAACCGGCAATTAAATCAAATCAGTTGCTGGAACAAATATTGAAATACGGTACTGATAATGCGGACTATTTAAAAAAACTAAGCAGCTGACCTATATTTTATTTGCGGTTAAAACCCCCATATTTTGTGGCCCGTAAGAGAATATGCTATGGTTGATTACTTTAAATCCCCAATTATTGAAGGTATTTACGAGATTTAAAAAAAGTGCATGGTTATGATATTCAACAGAAATACTTGTAACGTTATTTAATTGAGATTTATTAATACTGAATAGTACTTTTTCAAAACCCTCGATATCACATTTAATACTTTCGACGTGGTATTTGTCGATCAGATCAGTGATGTCCTTTGTATTGCTTATTTTTTTTACTAAAAAAACTGATTCGTTGTTTTTAAAATTTTCCTTAAAATAGTTATTAAAATAAGCAATATCATTTTCATTCAGGTCAACACCGATTATTTTTTTAGCTCCCTTGTTTTTAAAATATACAGGTGATGTTTCTTTTATATTGCTTACACCCCACAATCCACATCCCAGATCAAGTACTGTTTTATTTTCTACGTCAAGGTATTTCCAGTGAAGGCTTGAGTCTTCTGAATGTATAAGTTCAGTAACGTTAGGCTTTATTAATTTTCGAAACTTCATTTGGGTGTATCCAATATTTGCAAACCTATAAGCTTCTCTGAGTTTACTGAGCATCTCGTTTTTTTTGTCGTTTTAATTGCCGTAATAGTTCATTTATTAAGGGTCTTGTAAAAGTATAGTATTTATTTTTTGCGACAAATAAGACACTAAAATATATTTATAAAAATATTAATGGGAGAAAAGAAACTCAGTATCAATTTTTTCGTTCAGTTCGTTTATCGGCAAGGTACCTATTTCCGGTTTCATAATATAGCCATTGGCCTTCAACAGCTTGGGCACACAGTTACTGTTTGGGGATGTGATTTTTCGAGACAGTCGGGTGGAATAACAGAAGAAAACAGGGATGGGGTAAAATATGTGATTAGCCCCGGAAATAAACTCCAGTCCATTTTCGGCCAAACATCTCATCCTTTTACTGCTTACAAAAGGGGAGGTATAAAATATCCGCATGCAGATGTTAATCATTTATTTCAGCCGCTTTTGTCTGGAGCATGGCCATGGTTGAAAAATAGAAAAAATGCCGGACTAAATGTATATGATTGGGATGATCTGTGGACTGGTGGTCTCTACACGTCAAAAACAAACTCTTTTGCTGAATCCTGGTCTAAATTTTGGGTTAAGAATATTGAAAATATATTCCCGTATAAGGCCGATTTGGTTACTGTTTGCTCTGATTTTTTGAAAAATAAGGCTTTAGGTCTGAATGCAAAAAATGTGGAGGTGGTTTATAATGGTTATTGGCCTGTTGAATTGCCGGATAAAAAACAAGCCAGGCTGGGCCTGGGTTTAAAACCCGAAGCTAAATATTTTGGCTTTATGGGTAGAACTCATGCAGAAATTGATTGGTGTTATGATGGAATGAGAAATATACTTAAACAAAATGATTCAATAAGATTAGCTATTTGCGGATCGGGAGCATATATTCTTGATAATATAGAACAAGATTTGAAGGATAGGATAGATTATCTTGGAATGTTAAGCCCGGAAAAAGCTGATGGATTTGCAAGGGCAATTGATATTGGTTTGTTGCCTTTAGAAGATGACCAATTTAACCGTTCGAGGTTTCCGATTAAATTAGCCAATTATCAGGCTATGGGTACGATTGTATTATATTCTGAAATAGGCCAATCTGGTATTGTTGCTAAGTCTTTGCCATGGAATATTAATGCCGGAAATACTAAAGAAAGTTGGCTTATTGCATTTAATTATGCCACAAAGCTTTTATTGGATACTGAATTGCCGCAAATAAATTTTGTCGATTTAGAGAAAGAGCTTTCCTGGGTAAATATTGCTAAAAAACTTGAGCAGGCTTATTTGAAACAGTTAAACACATACCAAAATTGAGAGTTTTAGTTTTAAATAATTATTCCTTTGACAGAGTAATAGCTGAGATTGAAAGAGGATTAAAGCCTGCACATCATTTGTATGGTGTCGATTTTTTAAAAACAGCTAGTTATGATGTGGTCATTATCCCATTTAATGAGGAAAAACGAAGAACGAAAGGAATTTTTTACAAAATGGCCACCCGATTTGAATTTTTATTTGGCGATATGCAGCAGCAAAGAGCATGTTTGAAAATTTTGAAGAAAGGAGATGTTATTTATGCTGCATGTCAAACTCAAACAAGCTTTTTGTCTTACCTCAGATTTCTCAGGATTATTAACAATAATATTATTACTCTTGCTCATCATTTTCCTGTAAAAGGAAGATTAGCTTTTATTAAAAAAGTGTTTTTTAAAGCGGAAGTAAATGGCTGTTTCGCTTTCCCGGCATTAAGCACCAAGGTGTCAGCTTATATTAATACTTTATCAGGTAATCAGAAATCAAAAGTCTTGCATTGGGGACCTGATAGGATCTATTACGATAAATATATTTTGCAGGATAATCCAAATGAGCTTGGTTTTTTCTGCGCAGGAAGAACAGGAAGAGATTATAAAACTATGATAAAAGGTGCAGAATTAGCTGATAAAACACTTTCTGTGTATTACCTGATGGAGGAGGATTCCTTGTCATCTGCAAGTGCTGACATAAAAATTAAAAGATTAGAAAAAGAGCTTGATTTTCCTTATAATGATGCTTTGAAAATAATGGCAAGATCCCGCGCTATATGTATCCCGCTATTTGAAGAGAATAATAATCTTGTTGGCCTTACCAGTCTCACAGATGCGATAGGTATGGGTAAACCAGTTATTATGACAAGAAATTCTTTCATAGACATTGACATTGAAAAAGAAGGAATAGGAGTTTGGACGGAACCAGGGGATACCCAAAGTTGGGAAAAAGCTTTTGATGTATTGAGTGATGATAACGTATACAGACAAATGTCTGAAAATTCTTTAAGGTTGAGAAATGACTATTTTAACTATGGTACCTTTTGTTCTGAATTAAAAACCATTTTAGATAAAAGCAAGTAAAGCATGACCCACTTTTTTTCAGTTATTATACCAACATATAAAAGGCATGATGCCTTGCTTGACTGTTTAAAACATTTAAATGAGGCTGCTAAAGAATGCAATAACATTTTTGAAGTTATAGTTACAGATGACGATAATGCGATAGCAACCAGGGATTTTTTGTCGGGACATACTTTATCTTTTTCATTAAAAATTGTAGAAGGACCAAAGAAAGGCCCGGCGGCAAACAGAAACAATGGTGCAAAGCATGCGAATTGCGAATGGCTGATTTTTATTGATGATGATTGTTTGCCTGATAAAAACATTATTAAAAATTACTTTAAATCTGTTCAAACCAATCATCTGGTTACTGCATTTGAAGGAAAGATATTTACTGACCGGCAACGTAACAGGTATGACGAAGAGGCACCCGTTAATATTA
>CAIYVS010000281.1 GCA_903929655.1 uncultured Bacteroidota bacterium
CAGGAATCTCATTGCGAAAAGCAAAAAAAAGAAATAAAAGTACTTTCTGAAGAACTGATCAAATTAGAAGATGAAATTTCAGAAACTGAAAAACTCATTCATTCCTTTGAAATAAGGCATACAAAAGAACTTGGGGAATTGATAATGCAAATATTAGATTTACGCAGTAAGATAGCTGCAAAAAAAGTAATGAATGAACCAGCCAATTTTGCTTATCAGGAAGAATTTGAATTAGCCCAAAACAACAAAAAAGAGTACCAGAGCACATACGACGAAACAAATAATGAATTCACAGCCAAACTTGACAATAATAAAAAAGCGGAACTTAAAGAGAAATTCAGAAAGATTGTAAACCTAACCCACCCAGATAAAGTAATTGAGGAATATAAAACTAAAGCGCAAGAGTTATTTATAAAAACTAAAAAAGCCAAAGAAGATAATAATATAGAAGCGTTAGATGAAATACTTGAGTATGTTGAACATGGGAAACCCTTTGCTTTGAAAGAAGATATTTTGCAGGATTGTACTGCGGTTGTAGCTGAAGTAAAATATCTTAAACATGTGACTGATGAGTTACGGGGAAAAGTAAATAAAATGAGAAATAGCGAAGGGTACAAAACAATAATAAGTATAGTTAACCGGGATGATTACTTCAAAGAAAACAGGAAAAGCCTGCAAGAAGAGCTTCGTAAACTAAAAAAGCAACTTGTATGAATGAATCAAATAAAAGTGATCTCTTTAAGATTTTCAATGGCATTGAAAAATTTGATAAAAGAATTGATGTTGCGAATAAATTATTGGCCTCAATTAAGAATAGCAGTATTGATAAATCCGAAATTCAAAAGCACATAATAAAATTAGAAAATGATCTCTTAAAACTTGAAGCTAAACTAAAAATATACCCCAACGATGCTCAGCTTCATTTTGATTTTGCTTGTTATTTATACGACTGGCACTATAAGACTGCTTTGGCCATATACCATTTAAAAGCCGCTTTAGATATCAATCCCGGGTTTATTGAGGCACATGTGGAATATGCAATTCTCTTAGAAGTGGAGTTGAAAGAATATGATATGGCACATGTCCACTACAAAAAGGCTCTACAACTAGATCCTCAATCAGCTCCGGCAAATTACGATTACGGAATATTTTTGGATAACATTTTAAATGACAAACCATCTGCGCAAAAGCACTATGGTCTTGCCAAAAAAAGCTATGAATCATTAAAAAATACAAATAAAGGAACAGCTACCACACATTATAAATATGCAAGATTACTGACCTATTGTTTTGATGAAAACGAAAAGGCCGCAAAAAATTTTGAAGATGCTATATTATTCGACCCTATGCACTTTAAAGCCATGGGGCAATATGCATGGTTATTGCATGATAAACTACAAAAATATGATAAAGCACAAAAATACTATTTGGAAGCTTTAAAGATCAATCCTCATTATGTAAAAGCTCATTATGACTATGCATGGTTACTAGATGATATCTTGAATGATTATGAAACAGCTAGCTATCACTACCGAGAAACCTTCAGACTTGATGTAACACATGCAAAGGCTCACTACTTTTATGCGCGGTTATTGCACTATGAGCTAAAAGAATTTATTGAAGCTGAATTGCATTACCAGGAAGCTATCCGTATTGATCCCCAATATGATCATGCATATGGGGATTATGGTTGGTTATTATTGGAACTAAATGATTATGATAAAGCCCTATCCTATTTTGAAAAAGCGCTACTGTTACTACCAAACTACCCCGAAGCACATACTGGTATTGCAATTGTCTATACTGAAAAAAAGAACTTTGAGACTGCAAGGCACCATCTTGACACTTATTTGAAAATTAAACCCAATGATATAAAATTTATGATAGCTTATGCCATTGCATTACAGTATGGATTTAAAGATATAAACGTATCAAGGATATATTTTGAAAAGGCCTTAGAACTAGCTCCTTTGGATGATAAAGCACATGCTGGATATGCAATGCTTCTGGGAAGAGAATTTAACGATTGTGAAAAAGCAAAACTCCATTTTGATGAAGCTCTGAAAATTAATCCGGATGAAGCTGAGGTTCATTTTGATTTTGCATTGCTTTTGAAAGATAAGTTTTCCGATTTTGAAAAGGCCAAATATCATCTGGAGAAATCCATGGAAATAGACCCAGGTGATGAGAAAACACGCAGGCAATATGCAATGTTGGTGGAAGTTGAATTCAAAGACTACATACTTGCACGTTCACATTATCAGACAGCTCTTGTAATTAATCCTGATTATGAATGGGGACATTTTGACTATGCAGTATTTTTAAATGTAGTAGAAGATTACGCGGCTTCAAAATACCATTATGAAGAGGTAATAAGAATTAACGAGAGAAATGCAAATGCACATCTGAATTATGCAAGATTACTACACAAGAATTTTCAGGGCACACAAAATGCAAAAAATCACTACACAATTGCTATAGAAATTGACCCCGAATTAAAAGACAAAGATTTTGAAAAAAGCATAGATATTAATAAGGGTTCATTCCTAAATCAATTAAATTATCTTTTATCAAGTAAAAAAAGGTAATAACCATTTTTAGGGGTACTTACGCGATTTAACGAACTCCCAATGTTAAATAGAGGCTATTTATAGACTACGTACGTCTGTTTATTTGAGGACAACTCGCTTTCAAACCTATTTGGGATCAACTCATTTCTCTACGCCAGCTCTACGGAGACGTTATTAAAACGACAGAACCCGCGCTGGGAGCGGGTTCTGAATCATGCTTGCGGACCGGACTCGAACCCAACCGCTAAAGTATTGTATATCAAGAGAAAGTATGCGCACCTTAAAACAACTCACTACATCACTCACTGAACCATTTACCTACGAAAGAACTACATGATAAATGTACGATTTTATGTGCAAACTACCAAAGAAACGGCTAAGAAATTGTGCTGAAAGTCCTGTCAATTCAGGCTCTCACAATATTCCCGAAATGTAGGAAAACTAAGGACTCCCTCCAATAGTCGGCGCACATTCTACGCCAGACCTGTGCAACACCTTTTCTATGATGATCTCAAAGGACGAAAAGGAGATGCACAGCCCTTCCCGCTGGTCGGGTACAGTCTGGCATACACTGTGCAGTGCCGCCTATCTCCGTTCGGGCAGCTTCTGTGTCCCGGAGCCAGTCACAGGCATTCCTAACGCAGCTCCATTTCGTTCCACAAAGGCCTGGTACAACCGTGCAGCATGATGTTTTCCTTTGCACAAGGCACACCTTAAAACATCATTAAACTGCACAGCGGCTCTGCTTCCGCTCCTCTTCATTTCACTTTGCGTTCTTCTCCATGCCTGTAACAAGCTCCGTGTCACCCGCTGCCTATATCTTGCTCGCCTGCGCAACCAACGGCTGCGTTACAGATTTTTGCTGGCACAGGGCCACCCTTATTTGCATGCCACGCAAAAATCCTTCACTGAGCAGCTTTTGCACTTCGTTTTCAAAGCCACCCAGCCGTTGGTACTCGCGCACGGAATGAGCTAAGCTCATTCCGTTTTGACGGCGAGCTGCACGGAAGTGATCGCAACTAAGATGTTGCAATCACTTTGACCCACACACGGCTGTGGGCACCTTTACTGCTTGGCTTCTGAAATGAAAAAGGCAGATAGCGAACTACCTGCCTAAGCTGTGAAAGAAAGGGCCTATTGTCCATCAATATATTAGCAGCCTGCTGATGCAGGCTCTGTTATTGTCGTCTCGTATTTGTAAGGTATATACCCCAGGCGAAAGGTGCAGATTCAGTTGCTGGTCAAGCTTATTGCTTTGTAGCAGGGCTGTTTGTGCATATACCTTTTGTCCGAGTGGGTTGAATATTTCAATCACTGCTTCTTTGCTGTTATGTAATGTGCCGTTGACCGTAAAGCTTCCACTATTGGGGTTCGGATACATTCTGAAATCGCGGATGCCATTTTGTACGTTTACAACATTTACAGGCATCACACTCACCACCACCGTATCCCAGGTACTCACCCCACACAGCGTCTGCTTCACAATATATGTAGTGTTGGTATCTGGCTTCACCCATATACCGCCGCTGGTACTGTCAATTAACCTTAGACCTGCACTGTCTTTGTACCAGGTGTACGGCACAGCTATTTCACCTAGCAAAATGCTGTCGCCTTTATATATGCTGGTATCATTGCCTGCAAATGCTACATGGTCGCTTTCTATTACGCTTATATCGTCTACTAAATACCATGTGAATCCCGTAGAAAAGCTACCCGAAATTGATGTAACATAAGAGGTATTAGCCTTACTAAAGAAATTTCCTATCGTTATAAATTTCTCAGTACCATTCGCCATAAAGCTTCCTTCAATTTTTACCCAATTCAGAGTGTCATTAATGATTGAGGTATCAACTACTTGCGGCATATATTCTGTTTGAGGCTTTCCGGGAACTACAGTTGTATCAATATGCCCGTCATCTAAATATGCCCCCATTTTATTGTTAGCATATTGTGAGCCTTGTGTTAGCGTTACATAAAAAGTGACGCAGTAATTTTTGCCGTTAGTAAGGTATTTATACAATTTTCCTTGTAAATAATCTCGCCAGTAAGTTTCACCAGCATAGTTTTCGTCATAAAAGGTCTCTATGTTCGCCATTCCATTTCCAGTTCGGGGATAATGGTAGTAATATGCGCTTATTGGTACACCGCATGAGTTATTTGACACTGCGCATGTATTACAATATTCAGGCTCTCCATCAGTAGCATTTATATAATGCAAAGGCGTATCAATACTACTCCAACGAAAGGCAAACCTAATTTGGTCTCCATTATTCGGACAGGTATCATATTGCTCTAAACTTGGATTAAGCACATAATTTACTTGTCCATAAATCAATGAATTTGACAGTAGGAATGAAAGTGCAAGTAATAAATAACTGTTTCTACCCAAAAAGTAGAAACAGTTATTTGATATTTTAATGATCCTTTTCAATATGAATTATTCCGTTACAACAAATTTAAGTATAAAACGCTTACCACTGCTATCTCTTAATTCCAGCAGGTACAATCCCGGCACTAAGCCATGTACCTGAAGTTTTGCTGTTTTGCCTGCAAATTGCAGTTGAGCTTGGTATATAGCCTGTCCCTGGGCATTTAGTATTTCTACGCTTACAGGCCCATTGTCGGTTAATGTTTGTAACAAGATCATATTACCTGTATTAGGATTGGGGG
Organism: uncultured Bacteroidota bacterium; assembly: GCA_903929655.1. Taxonomy (GTDB): domain Bacteria; phylum Bacteroidota; class Bacteroidia; order Chitinophagales; family Chitinophagaceae; genus JABDGU01. Next base: position 5,241 of record CAIYVS010000281.1, read on the forward strand.
ACAACGTATATTTTTGCTGGCTTGCAGATATGGATTGAGTGCCGCCTTTCGTTTTGCGCCCCATACCTCCATCTTTGCCCACAGTAGTATCATTAAAATAAGGACTGCAGGTGGAATCATCATCCCAAACACCCAGATCATTAAATATAATGGCATAGAGAGCTCTTGCCTGGTACACTACCGTGCCGTTAGTGTGTGGGCACAAAGCAGCCAGCAAACTGACCTCCATGCTATCACTGCTGCCAAGCACACCGTTTGCATAATCTAAATAGACATTGTAAAAATTCAGGTAATTATTTACTACGCTATCCGGCCCGCCACTTGAGTCCGCTATTACCACCCCGGTTGACAGATCAATGGAAGGATTTGCATACAGCTCACCTGCAAACGCAATATCTAATAAACTTTGCGCATCGCTAAGATCACCACTGGCTAAATCATTTTCAATATTGGTCAGGTAGCCAAAGCGACTGTTAGCCGCATTTGTCCTGAATTCCTGCAAAATAGCGCTACTGTCGGCCAGCGTGCTGTCGGCACTTAGAGCCTGCCAAAGGGCATATTGGGCCATCCATTGGCTAATTGCATTATTCTGGCCATAGGGTATCACATTTTCAGCCACATCTTCAAAAGGTCCTATTTCAGTTATGCCATGTGCTTTACCAACGGGTGGAATACTGGGACAGGTATAGGGAATGCTGGCGGTAGTGTATAAAGTTGAGGCAGTATATCGGTAAGTAATAGGATATCCCCAATTATTAGTGGGCATAGTAGTAGTACCTGAGTTAACATATAATGGTGAAAATATTGCCTTAGAGCCACCCAAAGTATAGGTCTGATAATTATTACTACCCGTCCACCAGGGAGCAACACTTGTCCACATGACACCAATTGCGCTGTCATGTGATTTATAATACTGCGTATCTATCACCCCGTTAAAATTCAGAGTCAGGCCCCAGCCATCGCCGGACATCCTGTTGGTGATCCATTTGGTCCCCGTATTGGTCCCCGCAAATTCAAAGGCCCGGTTCAGGCTGTCCACCTGGTTGCAATAGGTCCTTGTCCCAAAGTTCCAGCTGCTGTATATACCGCGTATGCTGTCCGTATGGTTCACTGTGCTGTCCGTTCCATATACCGCATTGTTCCATACGCTGTCAAAACGGTTACTCACATGCCATATACCATATTGGGTGCCATGCAAAGTGTCTTTTGCAGGGGTTCTTATAGTGTTTTGGGTGGAGTAGGGTGTCCCTTTCTGCCAGTTGGATACATACACGCCCCGGTATGCATTCAGCACGGTGTCACTGTTCACCGCAACGGTGCTTGCTATCGGAAGATAGTAGGGGTTAATAGTATTTTGCAGACTGATGGCAGTTGAGACATAACGGTTCGGGTGCTGCGTCATATAATAGCTTACATTGTTAGGTGTAGCCTGTATCAGGTTGTTATTAATCGTTATCTGGTGGTCTACCTGGGCCGGGGAATTGGTAGATACATGCGATACGCCATAAGTAATATTGGTGATCGTATCCTGCGAGACAATGAGATTATAAATGTTCCATGAGTTCAGCTTATACCCATAGCTGCCAGGCGTGGTCAGGGTACTTTGGGTAATAGTACTGGTGTTGTGGTTGCTGATCATATAGGTTTGCAAGCCGTCGAGTTCGTAAAAATTGGATGCTTCAACACCATTTATACAATCGTAAAAACGGTTATTATAATTACCGCCTGCATTATACAGGCGCAACCTTGCATGGAAGGGCTGGGGCTGCTGCAATACCTGCACCAGGTAAAGGTTCGTGGTGGAATAGATGCCATCGCCACAATTGCTGTAGGCATTGTTCAAAGAAGTCAGGTTGGCATTGTAGCAATAAATACCATTTCGCAGGTTATCAAACAGGTTCAGGTCATAAGCCTGTGCAACATCACCAATTGTCAGGTCGTAGTACACAGGGACACTGCCCCCGAAGGTGGTATGGCCTATTGAATCCAACAGGATGCCCGCAAATGTCCTGTTCCCGCCAAATGGGGTACTGCCGCTATAATTATAAGTCAGCGAATAAGGTGAAGAATATCCATTAGTGCCTGTGATCGTTTTGAGCGCAGTGTTTGTTGACCAGGAATTATATGTGAGGGCTATATTGTTCCTGCAGGTAAATACGGTGCTGCGCACCCTGAAGGGATAGCTGCTTGCAGTAGTATTAAAGTTCATGATGAAGACACCTATGGAATCTTTATTGAAAATCGCACTGTCGGAAGTAAATACATAACCGCTGCCGGGTGCAATGGCATTCCTGATAACTGCTGCGGTATCAGCATTTTCAATGAGTGTATTAGCGCCCAAATGCAGCTGCCCTGTGCTGCTGCCGCTCGTCAGCAAGCTCAGGCCTGTCCAGGTATTGCCGCAATCCGACCACAGACGGCTATTCTTGAATGTTATATTCGCGCCAGGGTCAATATAAACCTGTACCGCCGGGGCCATGAGCAGGTAGGCATTTGAAACAATAGCAGTGCCTGTAAGCGTAATATTGCCGCTGATATAATAGGTATGACCGCTTAAAAAACTGCTTGCGGCTACAGAACCGGATGAATAAGTGGTAAAAGAAGAAAAGGTACTGAACAGGGAGCAAGGGCAATAGCCGCTGAGAATGAAAATGCTTGTTGCCGCCGAAGTGGTAGAGCAGCCGTTTAAAGTAACTATGACATCATACACATAGCTGCCTCCGGAAAGGCCTGAAGATATGGGATAGTACGAACCTGTCGCACCTGAAACGGGGCTTCCGCCTAATTCCCATTGGTAAGTCAGGCCTGTGCCTGTATTCGCATGCAAGGTATCCGCAGTGCCGATACACAAACTGTCAGAAGATAAAGCGCTGATCGTGGCTGTTGGATTGGGATTAACCGTGAGCGTTAAACTTTGCGGGCTTCCTGTACAGGTAATGCCTGCATTGGTATAGCTGGGTGTAACAGTGATCGTGCCTGTTATTGGTGAACTTGGGTTGCCAACCGTAAATGAGGGTATATTACCGCTGCCGCTTGCTGCAAGCCCTATTAAAGTATTATTGTTCATCCAGTTATATACGGTTCCGCTAACGCTGGAGCCAGTGAAAGTAATAGCCGTTGTCGTGCCTCCGGCGCATATGGTCTGGCTTTGGCCGGATACGGAATTGACAGAGGGCGTCGGGTTAACCGTGATCGTAAAACTTACAGGACTGCCGCCGCAAGTAATACCTCCGTTGGTATAGTAAGGCGTAGTAGTAACAGTTGCCACTGCCGGGGCATTGCCGCTGTTTGTTGCAGTAAATGATGCAATATTGCCTGCCCCTGATGAGCCAAGCCCAATAATGGACAAGCTATTTGCCCATTGGTAAACCGTTCCGCTCACCGCCCCGCTAAAGTTTACTGCACTTGTACTGCTGTTATTGCATAGCACCTGGTTGGAGGGAGTGTTGACCGTAGGAGTTGGATTAACAGTGAGCGCCACTACATATGGCGTAGCATCTGTGCAGCCGTTTGCCATTAAAAGATAATTGTAATATACGGTCAGAGCTGATGAAGTTGAATTTGTTAGTGTTTCGCTGATGTTACCTGTCCCGCTGCCCGTAGCAGGTGTAATACCTGTTACTGCCGCCCGTGTCCAGTTATAAGTTGTAAATGCCATATTGCTGATGGCTGTATAATTGAAAGCCGTACCATTGCATACTGTTGCACTGGTCCCGCTGCTAAGAACCGGTGTTTGCTTAACGCTGATAATAAAACTTTGCGGGCTTCCGGTACAACCGTTCGCACTGGGGGTGACCGTAATGGTTGCGTTCACCGTTGTTGAAGATGTATTGATTGCGGTAAATGATCCGATATTGCCTGTGCCGCTATTTATCCCGATTGATGGCGTATTATTAGACCATGCATAGGTCGTGCCGCTTACACTGCTGCTGAAACTAAGCGCTGCCTGCGTTGCACCATTACAATCTGTTTGGGTTCCCGGAACTATAACATTAGGAGTAGGATTAACCGTTACCGCTACCGTATAAGTGCTTGGGTTGGTACATCCGTTTATCGTGAGTGTGAATATATAGTAGGTAATTACCGGGGCATAAGTGGTATTGATCAATGTTTCACTCACAACTCCTGTGCCGCTGCCTGCGCTGTTACTGATGCCCGTTACCGCCGCCCGTGTCCAGCTGAATGTGCTGCCTGTAGTACTGCTTAAAGGCGTATAGTTGAATAAAACATTGCTGCATACTGATGCGCTGGAGGCACTGCTTAATACAGGTGAAGGCTCTACTGTCAGGGTCAGCGTATCCGTATTGGTGCAGTTATTCGCCATCAGCGTATAAATATACAATACGTTCACCGGGGCGCTGGTCGTATTGACCAGCGTTTCGCTGATCCCGTTCGTACCACTGGCCGCACTGTTGCTGATACCCGCTACCGCAGCCCGTGTCCAGTTAAATGTCGTACCTATGATAGAGCAGGTGGGCGTATAGCTAAACAAAGTATTGTTACAGACCGTATCGTGTTTGGGACTGCTCAGGTAGGCTAACTGTTTTACGGTTACCGTCACAGAATCATAGGAAGGGCAATAATACATATTTTCACCCACTACGAAATAAGTAGTCGAGGTCGTTGGTGTGGCATAGGGGTCATTACAGGTAAGACAACTGAGCGTACTGGTATAGGATAAAAAAGTATCTAATCCCCAATTGTTGAAAACAACGCCTGTATCCATTAATTGTATGGACTGCCCATAGCAAATCGTATCAAAATGAGAGGTGACGTGAACTACCGGAACATAAATCGTCACCGATGCCTGCGCATAACAATTATAATACGGGTTATAGCTGGAAACGGTGTAAGTGGTGGTGGTGCCAGGACTTGCTACTGTTACCGCACAGCTTGTACACGATAGTCCGCTTGCAGGCGACCATGAATAAGAAGTGCCTGCGCCCCCGCTGGCTCTCAGCGTATCAGACCAGCCCGCACATATGTTGGTGGTATCTGCTGTGGCTATAAGCGTCGGCATGCAACAATTGACTACCTGTATCTGTGTATCTATGTGCTGTTGGCAGCCATTACCGTCGGTATAGATATAGGTAATAGTATGCCATCCGATACCGGCTGTGGCCCCGTAGAATTTATAGAGGCTGCCCTGGTGTACTACTCCTGGCCCTACGAATGAATCGCTGGCATGGGTAGGGTTAACATAGGAATCCAGGTTTGTCATTGAATCACAGGCCGTAATTTGCGCAGGCGGGCTGAAACTGGTTGTATCCTCCAGTAAACTTACATCATCAAGGAACATTAAAGATGTATATCCTATGGGAGTACTCGCGGGATTGAGCCAGGGGGCATTGCTGATAATAAATGTACCCATATTGTTTGCACCACCGTAAGTAAAGGGTATGGTATAGCTGTGCCAGCGGTCATCATTTGGCACAGTTCCTGTAACAAGTGGTTGAAGACCGGCATAAAAATAGAGTGTTCTCGGAACAAGAAAATTGTTGGAAGTTGATATCGCAGAAGCATTTACATAAAATTCTATCCCGCTTGTAATCGATATGATGGGGTAATAGGCCTGGAATCCTGTATGTCCCTGCACTTTTGCCCAAAAGCTGATCTTATACTTATGCCCGTTTACCAGCGTAGTATTCAATGTTGTCTGGATAGCTTGCGATATATACGCATTTACGCTGTCCCGGCCTCCGCCAATAGCAAAAAAATTATTATTGGTAGTCAGGCTGCCAGGGTGGGTAACAGTTGAGGGCGCAGTAGTATTATTGGGAAGAATATAGTGAGGATCTGTACAGGCATAATTATAAATATACCCTCCGGCATAGCTGGCTACCGCCCAACAGCTGGCCGCGGCCTGTACCTGCAATTGCCCGCAGCTGTACGAGCTTTCAAAACCGCCATTAGGCAACATATTGCAGGTAGTGGTGCATTGAGCTTCCCCTTTAATAGTTGAACAGCAAAAAACGAGAAAGAATAAAATCCTTTTTGTGTAACGTAAACTTTTTTTCATGCGGATATATTTTTATGATGAAGAATATTTTTAAAAAAGAAGACAGGCGGGAATAATGAAACAAAGCTAATTTCTGAAATAGCTCTATGCAAGGGTATTTTCGCGGTATTTTCTGCTTGATTGAAAAAATACGATGAAACGGTAAAAAAACAAGCTCAAAATGATGCAGTGAAAAAATCATCATTTAAAAATGAGTGCATGCCAACTATCCGCTCAGAAATGGCTTTTCGGCAGTATATTTTTTGTCTGCAATAAATAAAATGATGTACCGGGAGACACACAAACAATCGGGCGATTGTATAAACATGGTGATATTTTTGTCTGCACTTGTCCCGTGGTGCAGGGTATAAATAAACTGCGTGGGACATTCACCTATCTGTATCAGAGGTACGGGAATACCTACAAACAAAATAAGCAAAGCCCACGCATTCACGTGGCGCTTCACCATCCCTTGTTTGTTTTGAAAATTTCCCGTTTTCTGATACAAGAATTAGCTTAACGCAATTATGTTATGTCTGTTTGTTACTTTATTTCTTCAAATGATCGTTCTTTGTTCGGACGTAAAAGTAAAAAGAAAATCCATATTGCTGAGCGGTATCAGCCACATGAAGCAAAAAATAATGTACTTTTTATCTATGGGCACCTATAAAGTGTTGTTTAAGAATAACGTAGCTGTCTCGGCAAAGCTGGTAAAAAGCAATCCTCAAAACGGCATTGTAGAGCTGGATATGCAAAACGGCAAACAGGTCATTCTGTGGTTCATCGCGGAAGCTGATAATAAAAAAGAAGCTATGGATATCGCTACAAAAGTCATACAGGGCATATGGGGGGCGGTTCTTGGTATTTCTTAACGAGACTGAAAATATAACTGCATTTTCCCCATTCAGAATATGGGTATATAAGAAAGGCCAACATTGCTGTTGACCCTTTTAGTTTTTACATAGCGATATTTCACAAAGTTCTACTCCTTGTTTTTGCCCAATACATCAAACACTTGCTCCAATTCCGTCAGCCTGTGCTTGGGAACGAAATAGGCGCTGTTGTAGTGTTCCTGATCTTCAAGCGGATTGATGAGATAACATTCTGCGTCAAACCATGAGTAGGCCATCAAGTCCCGTACCTCCGGCCACTGTACTAATACATATTCCATATCATACCGTTTTAATTGTTTACAATGCCGTTATTCCTCCTCCTTCTCGTCTACCTCATGCTTCTTGTTCAGGATAAAGTCAGTGGCTTTTTGCGCAGCAGTGGAAGCCGAGAAGATAAACTTGCGGTCATTTTTGAGCTTGGTAAGCCAGCCCTGGATATAGGCCGCGCTTTGCTCAAACTGACCAGTAATGCCCGTAAAGCATTTCAGGTAGCAGGTTCCGATCTCAGCTACCAGTTCCTCATGCGAATATGGCTCAGAGCCGAACTCTGACATTTGCACCAGGTCCTTTCTGTTCAGCCTGCTTACGTGGCCTGTGCTGTGTACCAACTCATGAAAGAGAGTTGAGTAGTAGGCAGCATCGCTTTCAAAGGTTTTTTGTTTAGGCATGTTCACGATGTCCAAACGAGGGTCATAGTATGCCTTTTGTTCCTTAAACTGGATGCGGGGCTTGTTGGGCATAGCGGATACACACAGTTCCGCAAGTGTTTCTGAACTCTGCACTCGTATTGCCTTCGGAGGAATGAATTTGAGATCAAGGCCGTCGCATTGAGCGACATTGTACACCATGTAGTACCTGAGCTTGCCTATCTTCTTGGCCTCGATACCCTCGGCCTTTTCCTCATCGCTCAATTCCTGATCGGAGTAGTTCCAGTAGATGATAGGATATGGCTTCTCGTCCTTCTTTGCCTTTCCGTTTGCCCGTTCCAACTGCTTTGGAGTGAGGAAGTAGTTTTGCTCATACCCTAAAGAGGCAAGTAGCATGATGTTGATACCCCTGTAGGCTCGTTTGGACATGAAGTTGGTTGGTATGCCAGCTTCGGTCCAGGGCTTGCGCCACGGTACTGTTCCTTTGTTCAGTTGCTCAATGATCCTGTCAGTAATGATGCCGTACACATCTTTGTGCCCGGCTTTGTCTTTGTGGGAAGCTGTTTGTTGTGTCTCCATTTTTTTACACTGTTTTTTTGTGAATGAAAAATTGTTTCATTTTTAGTGTAAGCAGAAGAAGGTAAGAGAAATAGTAGGTAAAATTTGACGAAGTAGTCAAATACTAAGTATGCTTTTGGGCCTTTGCCACAGCGAAGGTATGCACGTCCGGCTTGGCCTGCAAGGTCGGCACTTCATTTCCATTTCGCTTGCATGTTTGAAAAAGAAAATCTCCAACCGTAACGACTAAGGACTTCATATCTCTCTGGTAGTATTTTCTTTTCCAAAACCTTGCCTGCCTTCTCCGTCCGTCCTTTCTGCTGCTTATCAAAGGCCATAAGGCTTTTTAAGCCAAAGTGGGTTTAATCACAAGTAAAAAACACAGAACGTATGACACGAGACACAAACCGCTTGTCCCGCCTGATGAAAATTTCCTGGGACATACAGCGAAGAAGAAAGTACAATACACGCTCCAAAGCATTGACGGCAGCATGGGCAATTTTAAATAACGAAGAAATCACCGTCCATTATTTAGTGCGCAAGCTCAACCACCACAAGCCTGTACAGTACAGAACGCTTGGACAGTTCGGGCTTTTCAATCAGTAATTAATTTTTAAACAACATAAAAACAGACGACATATGCAGATTATCACGGGAAGGCTTACAAAGGATGCAGAAATCCGAAGCACGAAAGACGGCAGAGAGCTTGTCGCATTTACCCTTGCAGTAAATGACAGCTACAGGCCCAAGAATGGAGAGCGGCAGGATATATCCAGTTTCTACTCTTGCAGTTATTGGATAAGCCCCAACATTGTCAAAGCCCTAACCAAAGGAAGCATAGTATCCGTATTCGGACACATAGGTATCAATGCCTACGAAACTAAGGACAAAGAATTTCACGCCTCACTCACATTCCATTGCAACACCATCAAGATTATCGCTAAGGCCAAGAGCAACACGGAATATGAGATGGCAGGAGCACAGCCTGAAGGAGGTACTAAAGACGACTTGCCTTTCTAAAATTCTAAATCAATGCATGGAAACGCCCCACCGATTCGGTGGGGCGCTTTGTTTAAATATAGCTTTTTCAAGCATCCATATTTGAGTATATAAAAAAGCGACCACTAAGATCGCTTTTAAAATAATTGTAATTGCGATGCGCCCGAGCTTTGTATATCTCCCATTTCTGAAGGCAGTTTTATATCAGCCTTTGGCGGCTTCTCCCTTTTAAGCGGGAATGAACTGTTGTACCTATGCCACAGGGGAGATTTCTCTTTCTCAGTGATCCTGAATATCCCGAATGGAAGGAATGAAAGGACATAGCTCACTTGAAAGTCGTTTGGCATAAGTGCATCGGCACACATAACCTCTCCGTGAAAGATTCCGTTCAGAAAGAGATTTATAGCAGTCATCTTTACGCAGGTATGATCTATATCAATCCCGTAATACTCCTGCTGTGTCCCGTTGTACTTCGCACCTGCAAGCAACATTCGGCCACTGCCACAGCTTGGGTCAATGATACGGAGTGGCTCATCTCTTTCAAAGGTATTTTCATCTGCAAGACAGCTTGCCATGAACTGGCAGATCGGCCAGGGCGTGAAAAACTGTCCTTTGCCTTTCTTCTTTGATAAGTTCAGCTCGTAATATTCGCCAAGTATATCGTTGCCAAATAAACTACGTGCTTCCATTTCAAGAATGAGCGCACCAAGCATTTTGGGGAAATTGTGGCGTAATTCGCTTGCCTTGTACCTGGCAATGGTTTCCATGTACAGGTCTTCATCATGGGATTTGCCTGTCCTGGGATTCGGAGAGAAGGCGCAGAGGCTCATTGTGAGGAAGTCGTCAAATACCTGGGAGAGATCATTACGGTACTGAAAATCATCCATGAGGCTGGTAAAGGTTTCTGTTTTGCTTTTCATTGAACTGTTTTATGAAAAGCATATCAGTAGTCCCCTGACAACTATATTGAATAATTTGCTACTTTAGGCAAGTTCTGTGGATAACTTGTGCCACTGCTACAGCTTCAAACAATTTGTGGTAATACGGGTTACGGTTGTTCTGTTCTTTACGGTATTCCAGCAATAGTTCAGGATGTTTTGCAACAATGCATTCAGTTAGGGCTTTCTTGTTTATCTTCTTTTCAAGGCAATAATGTTTCTTCAAATCGGAAAGGGTGTAATAAACCGCTTTGATCCCCTTTCTCTCAAAGAGTACATTCATTGCTCCGAGGAGCTGTATATATCCGTCAGATATGGGAAGCACATCAGGTATCTTTACGGCAATAGCTTCAACCTTGTTTCTGCTTATCTGCTGGCTCAGAAAATGCACAATAGTCCGTCTCTTTTTATGATCCCACGCCCCTTGAAATTTTTGGATTTTCCAATGTGCAAGCCTTCCCTCTTTGAGTACTGCAATTCCCATACTCTGGGTTCCCGGGCTAATTCCGAGTACCCCTGGCATGATCTCTAATGAGGTAAGTGAATAATGCGCCACGGGTTTTGCGAATCTGGTCTTCCGGCACGGAAAGAGTTTTCTGCAACTTTTTGCGTAAAAAATCTTCCGAATATTTAAGGGCACAGTCCCGGTAAAACTGAATGGAATCATGGTCATTTAACGCATCTGCAAGTTCTTGGGCAAGTTTTTCTTGTTTAGTCATTTGATTTTACTTTTGAAGCAAGTTTTGTGGAAAACACTTTGCTTCTTTAGGCAAATAATGGGGATAAGTCTTAACGTTACGTCTAACGTTATATATATAAACGTTAACGTTCGTTACAGTAAGGAAGGATAATTTTGAGAACATTCTTGATGATAAAGACAAACTTTGTGGAAAACTATCAGGGATCGCTGCCTTTGAATTTTCGCTCCATTGTTTCAGGTGCACCTGGATTAAGTTCTCTGACTATTTCCCTATCCAATTCGTAATATAGTTGCTGTGGCAGAACTTTATATAACCGTGAGAGCTTGAGCAGATTTTGCGCACTCGGCATCGTAAGCCCCTTTTCCCACCTGGAAATGATAGCAGTGCTTTTCTGGTGCAGTTTTTTAGCAACCGCTTTCTGGCTATATCCGATCAGCCTGCGATATTTCCGGAGAAAGTTTGGGATTCTTTTTCTTTCGCGTCTCATGTAATAACCATAGAATGAACCTCATAAATAAAACAGGTGGGAAAAATTGACTAAAGAGTCAAAAAGAAAACGGCCTTCGTCAATCATGGCGGAGGTCTGAAAAAAATACTGAACAATATTTATTATACCCAACTCATTAAAGAATCTGAACCGGATTTTTCAGCAATCCTTTATGTTAGTATCACATCTTGACAAGTTTTTCAGAATGTGTAGAGTGCGCTTATGGACAACACACGGAAATACAAAAACGTCAAGGACTTGACCGTCCTAAAGGCTTTAAAAGAGATTGATACCTTCTTTCGTGATATTGAAAAAGATAAAACACTGCCCACATTTGCGGACTTTTTCATGCTTTGCCTGATACTTGGAATTGAGGAACGGGTAAATTTACGAGTAATGTACCCTAAAGTGTACAAGAAGCTGCACCGGAGCTTAGAGACGCATGCGAATATGATAAGGCTATTGCAATCAAAGAAAAAATAGCCATAAATACTATTTCAATTTGTCAGGTATATCTTTTGATTGCATTTGCTTTAACAGATCATTTGAGACTTCCCTGCTTTCAAGCGTCCCAATGTTACCCCAAATATATTCGTAGCGTCCGACAAGCGCATTAATAACTGCCTTTGGTTCGCCTATAACGGCAAGGTCTGCATTGGTTTTGTTCCTGATAACCAAGCCTTTGACTTTAGCTGCAACCTCCCACGCCACCGGTCCCATAATGTGCTCCTGGCGTTTTATAATTCGTCCTGAAATTTGATCGTAGATAGTCATTGTAATACTCAAATAAAATTAGCTGTGTTGTGTGCTTAGGCTTTTATATACTCCACCCATATAAATTAATGCAAACGCCATGACAGTATATGATAGGAAATAAAGAAAATCATTGAGGCCTCCAACATACCAGGTACCTGCATTTGCTTGATAGAGAAATGTAAAATCAGAGATATATTGAAATATTAAGGCGATAATGAGAAATACAACAGGCTGTCTTAATGCGCCGCCAAAATAATTATGGGACATGGCGTAGGCAAGTAAAGCAATGGAAACATAGATTGCCTGCCCAAACGGATAGGCAAAGTCAAGAAATATTTTAGGCTTGTTTGACCAGTCAAACTGGTAACCTTGGAGGAAAAAGAGGTAGCAGGAAATAAGAATAATAAGGGGAATTACGATTGCCAGCACTTTGCCTTTTACAGATCGAATATTGAATCGAAAACCTGTAGCCTTTAGGAGTAGAAATGCCCCTGCTATATAGGCAAAGACACTTCCCATAAATCC
>CAIYVS010000282.1 GCA_903929655.1 uncultured Bacteroidota bacterium
GTCGCAGTATTCACAGATATTTCTGTCTGTTTCAGTCTCCATAAAGGAATGTGGGGTATTATGCCTTCGCAGGTTTCTTCATGATCTTGGAGGCAACCAAAGCAAACAAGCCTAAGATGAGGCCGGATATAATGCCTACGATTGGTCCCATGATCGCCATCCACATGCGGGTATGATTTGCCATAGGCATTTTAGAAAATGCATCCATTTCTTCTTTATGATTGGCAGCATAGGTATGTACAAATAAAATGTGCGCAGACGTTACCCAAAAGCAATTAAACAAACCCAGCAAGAAGCCATGCCCGAAATATTTACCCGGAGCCTTTAGCGCAATACGCCAGGAGGTGTAAAGAAATATGGGTAACCAGAAACACCATTCAATACTGCCTGGTATCCAGTAAACGGTTGCAATTGCCATAGCCAGCCCAAAAAGGGAAAGGCTGAAAATCAGTTTCCAATTCATATATGTAAATTTTTTAGAAAAATAGTAATTAATTTGATAAAATAAAAATGTTTATCACTGATTTAACTCATGAGAAAAATTGACAGTACCTTATGTTTTATATATTAGCTGTTATATTGCATCATTAAATACAAGTCATGTCAAAGTTCATTGCTGTACTTTTTCTTGTTCTCAATGCCTTCATTAGCACTGCACAATTATTACCCGCTTACAATAATGCATTTTACAATTCTGTCTTGTCGGCAGCCGAAGGAGTGGGGGAGCCTTTTTTGTTATTACAAGGTTATACTTTTTTAAAGGGAGTAAAGGTGCCGCAGCCCTCATCCGGCAAACTTATCTATCATAATCATGTTTACTACGTCAATGAAAAATACATTAATCCGGGGCCCGGTACGGATAATGTTTATTATCTGAATCACACTAATTATAAGGTTTACGGAATCACTGATTTCAGCAGCACCTGGCCACAACAAATACCCAATGTATTTTATCATAAGGACAGTTTTTGCTCTTATGTAGATTGTGTAGGCTATGGGACAAGGCTTTTATCGGCAGTGGGCAGTGCCCAAAACAATGCGAATGCTTATATGCAGCTTATCAGTATGGTTCGCGCAGCCAACCGCAGCCCTTTTGCTGCTACAGGCTATGTTGCTTCAGCATATGAAATAGCAGCTGCCATACCTACTTTGCCTGTAAATGCAAGTGCGGGCTGGACATACGTATCGGGGGGGGTATTGCCATCGCAGGTGGATTCCTATAATCACATACTAAGAAAAGACCTGGGTAATTATAGCGGGCGGAGTAAAGGAAGTTTTTACAATGCCGCCGCTGGTGATGTCCTTGCTTTCGGCTACCCTCCCGGCCAGGAGTCGAACGGGCACTTTATGGTATTAAGTGCTTCTCCTGTTCAGATTATAAACCCAGAAAAAATAAAGGATCTGTTTCCGAACACCTCCGCTCCACCACTCATTAATAACCTGTCTCAAATTTTTGGTAAATATCATGTTTATGCGGTGGAGGTATATGATTGCACAGGGCAGAATATACATTTTAATGATTCCCGGAAATACACTTCAGGCATAGGGCATGGCACTATATTTGTGCTTACAGATATTATTACCGATACGCCCCGCGGTTTTGTTTTCGGCCCTCAAAACCTTAGTAATGGTCAGCTTAAAACGTTTATGCTGGGACCTGATGTTTATGTGATAGCTGTAGGGAGGTATATGGGGAAGTAATATCATGTTTATCAATCAGCCATTCCAGCAAAGGTGAAACTTGGCTTATTTAAAGAAGAACGATCCCGCTAAGTAACAGCAGGAGTGTATATTTTGATTATTCCTTTCGGTAAATAAATTCCGGCATCAGGCAGATACATACATCTTGCTTTAACAAAAAATATAAATAATCATAACATAATGCAAAAATGTTATGAAAAATACCGTTAAAAAACTTTTTTGACCGTTCGTAAACTTTTTTTGAAAATCCATAGATAAAATATCAAATTTCGGAAGCGCAATACTAAGTTGCCTTGGGTATATATTGCGAAATTATAATTATTTCTTCACCAAAATCTAATTCAAATGAAACTAACACTTCTGAAACAAACACATTGTTCGTCCGCAATGTTGATTTTAACTTTATTGGCTATCGGCATTTCAAAAAGCACTTATGCACAGACCTTAGACGTATGTGCCGGTGTGACAGGTTTTTTTGGCTATAGTGGAGATGGCGGACCTGCAACCGCCGCACATGTCACTCATCCGTATGGTATGGCAATAGATGCATCAAGCAATATTTATTTTGCTGATGAAGCATCAAATACGGTAAGAAGGGTAGATGCTATTACAGGTATAATAACAACCGTAGCCGGCTATGCAAGCTCTGGCGGTTATAACGGGGATGGCATAGCAGCTACTTCCGCTGAGTTGTATGATCCGCAGGCGGTAGCCATTGATAATGCAGGCAATTTGTATATATGCGATGGATTTAATTTCCGAGTACGGAAAGTGAATACCTCCGGGATAATAAGTACCATAGCAGGAACAGGTTACTCAGGAATTTCCGGCGATGGAGGCTTGGCAATTTATGCAAATGTGGATTATACGGTTGGGGTTGCTGTGGATGGCTTTGGCAACGTTTATATCTCAGGCTCGAACCGCATCCGGAAGATAGATGCAACAACAGGTAAGATAAGTACTGTTGTCGGTACTGGCACAGGTGGCTATTCAGGAGATGGCGGGCCGGCCACTTCAGCTCAGATCTGGATTCCAAGATGTATAAAGGTGGATGCTATTGGCACTTTATATATTGCAGACAATAACAATAGCCGTATCAGGAAAGTAGCAACTTCAGGTATCATCTCAACTATAGCTGGTAACGGAACTGCGGGTTATTCAGGAGACGGGGGCGCAGCAACGTCTGCAGAACTAAATTACCCATATGATATCGCTTTTGACGGGAACGGTAATTTATTAATAGCAGATGAGGGCAATTATGTTATAAGAAAGGTAAATAGTGCGGGAATTATCTCTACCGTTGCCGGAAATAATTCTATTTCATCTAATGCATTATGTAATGCCCCTACCTCTGTATCTGTAGGAGACCCTATCTCTATTGTGTTCGATAGCTACGGATGTTTTTATGTAGGAGATTTTTACAATTACAGAGTGCTTAAATATTCTACTGGCCTTAGCATATACGATGTAGATATAAACAGCTTATGCGCCCCCTTATCGCCCACTTTTACAGTTAGCCCAAGTGGTGGCATTCCACCATATACCTATTCATGGTCGGCTAACCCCGGTAATGCGGCTACGCTAAATAACTATACTTTACGCACACCGCACGTAACGGCTTATACTTATGCAGGCTGCGCTAATTTTAATTTAACAGTTTCCGATAATTCTACTTGTTTTTCGGCTGCTACAAGACATGTAGTGGCATGTTTGAATAATAATCCCACATATGATCTGGCAATGAGAGATTCCCACTCCGACATGTATGCGGAACCAAATAATCAAGCGACCATTACCGGGGATGGGAACATCTGGTTGAGCCCGGATTTATGGAACAGAATAAACCCGGATGACTTTACTACCCACCAGGATCCATGCTATGGCTGTACAAATTATATGTACACAACAATAAGAAATGTGGGTTGCGCGGCATCACCAACCACCGCGCAATTGAAATTGTATTGGACCGTAGGAGGTTTTGCCGAAGCATGGCCAGCCGATTGGACTACAACGCTTTTCCCCGGTACTTTCTTGCCTCAAGGGCTTCAAATTGCTACCATCCCGCTCAGCACTTCAATTCCACCCGGTGGAAAAACGGAATATAAAACCAGTTGGATCCCCCCTAATCCGGGCAGCTATTATCCCGGCTCTCCATCTATGGAGCTCTGTTTCCTCGCAAGAATTGAAGACGGGCATAATAGTTCATTCCTTGATGGAATGACATATGATGAAGGGTTGGGAATATCAACTAACGTTAGTAATAACAATAATATAGTAACCCGTAATACGGAAGTGATCTTTGTAAATTACTATTCACCAAGGGCTGTCCACTTATTTGTAGGCAATGTAAATAATATAGCGCAAGCATATAGCCTGCAGTTTATTAATGAACATACCATCAGCGGGGGCACAAGCACACTAAACCAGTTTGTGTCTGTTACCGTTTACCTCGGCAATGTGTTTAATAGTTGGATACAAGGTGGCGCACAAGGTACATATACCAATATAAATTATCAAAACCAATCAGTCACATTCGATGGCACGAATACTGTACAGTTGGATAATATAATGTTCCAGGCCGGGGAGGAAGATCTGATACAAGCGGACTTTACTATGAATTGCAATAATAATTGCACACAGATGCAAGACGAAACAGTACATTTCCGCCAATTATCTTTGAATAACCAAACTCCAGAAATAGTTGGTAATTATACATTTTTCGTAACTTATGGCAGCGATGTTGTGAATGATGGTGGCGGCGGGGGGCAAAATAAGACAGCGCGTACCACCGGAACAACTTATATCAATGCACATGGCAATAATGTAAAGGTTTTCCCAAATCCTGCTACTACTACTCTTAATTTCGAATTCCCATTGGCACAATCAATATCTGTCAAATTAATGGATATTACAGGTCGTTTGATTGCTGAACAATCACTTGAGAATGCTACTAAAACGGTTTTCGACACCAAAGACTTTACTCCGGGATTGTATATGTATCAAATAACGATAGATGGCAAAGTACAGTCAGGCAAAGTAGTTGTTGAAAAATAACATTACTGATTTTCTTTTTGATAGGTTGCTTCCATATGGAAGCAACCTGTTTTTTATCAGGGATAATAAAACCACTGCAATATTCAAAAAAAATCACCGGGCTCTATTCTACAGAAACCCGGTGATAATTTATTTAATAAAATACTTAATCAGCTATGCAGGATCATTATGCACATCAAAATCTATATGGCATGTATCTGCATAAATCCAGTCGCCGGATTGGTGATTCACCCACCAGCCCTGCCATGTGTTTTTTGGCAGGTTAAAGCTATTGCCTGTGCTGGAATCCACATCACTGCCGTCATACAATGTTGATGTGAAACTGATAGCAACAGAAAAATCAGGTTTCCAGGTGATATTCAGTATCAGGTCTGCCGAGGATTCCCCGCCAACAACCGGTGAGGTAATGACAATCTGGCCAGTAGTATGATTGGGATCGACGATGATGGATTTGCTTATATTAAAATTGCCGGAATCGTCTGAAAATACACCAGGATCGAGGATATGAAAATGGGAATTAACCGTTATTTTTCTTTTTGATCCCGCAGGAATTGGGTTGGAAGGGTTGGTTGGTATAATACAGGCTTTGTCTTTTTGCGACCAGTAGGATTGTACAAATACACCATTCACAAATCCGCTGCTGTTTTGGCAAATGTCTCCTATTTCATTCCAGCTTGAGCTGTTCCTTGGGTTTACCTGTATGGCATCACCTTCAGGATCGGTGCAGGCTTCCACCAGTTCATGAGAGAAAATTTTTGTTACAAAATCCAGGGTGCCATTATTCATTACCCAGCAGCACCATGCGGTATCCCAATCGAATGGGAAATCATAATCATGTGCCATGTAATGGTTCCCGATCACTCCGCCGGTATCACTGGTATTTACACCGGGAGGCATGATAAATGCAAAAAACTCGTTTCTTCCTCCTGCGTCGTCCGGTTCGGGGAAAAAACCTGCATCTATGAGGTTCCAGACCATATCAGATACGTCGCCGTCAGAAAAAGGATTATTAGGGTTGGGAGAAGTAATAATAAATGCGTCTGCTACTTGGCCGGAACCTACTCCGTATTGGCTTAGTCCATTAAAGTACGGGCCGCTCAGTATAGAATCAACTGCATTGACCACACTGCCTGCAGACGGTGAATTGCTGGCCTTGAGCCATTGCGAACCCCAGAAAAGCAGGTGTATGTTCACATTGGTGATCTTTTTCCCGCCCCCATCACTTACTGTATGATTTTTTTTGCCATCGTCGGCTGTAAAACTCAGGTCGTTACCGCCCGGGGTATTTTGTTTAGCAGGGTCGGCATTCAAAACAATACCTTTACCCGGTTGTGTTCCGGCAGCCGTTTTTTTCTTTTTCGGTTTGCGTGTCCGGTTTTCAAAATCTACTATTTTCAGCAGAAAGTCCGAATCATCCAGGGAGCGCCTGATGACGATAGCATCGGCTTGCTTGCCTGTATTGCTAACAGTTTGCTGGGCCGGTTTGTCTTTTTTGTTTTTCATTTTAAATTAATTTTAAGGTGATTTAATACATTCTTTCCAGGCTGTAAAAGAAGGCTACTTTTCAGCAGTTTTTCAGAGTTAAATAACCATTTATATGAATGAAACAAGGCGTTAATTGACGACAACAGGTAGCGGTATAAAACCTGCTTATTTAATTGCCTGCGGCTAATTCCACAGATTGAAGGAACTTTGCTACAATGTGGTAGGATAATGACACCGGTTTGGCCGGCTTGATCGATATTTTTTTGATTTTAATAATCTTATATAGAGGAACCCCTGTGAAGAATACCAGGTAAATGAGACAAATAATTTATGAGTAAAAACCTTTTATAAAGATATTTTCAAAATTCCCTTCAAATTATTTTGCTGTTAACAATCAGTTCCCTACCTTTGCAGTCCCAAATTTTTTGGAATTAGAAGTTATTTATAAGTATGTCACAGCGTATCAGAATAAAGCTTAAATCTTACGACCACAGCCTGGTTGACAAGTCAGCTGAGAAAATCGTTAAGACTGTGCGCAATACAGGAGCAGTGGTTACAGGCCCTATTCCTTTGCCTACAGAGAAGAAGATCTTTACCGTATTGCGCTCACCGCACGTTAATAAGAAAGCACGTGAGCAGTTCCAATTATATACGCATAAGCGTTTATTGGATATCTATACATCCTCTTCCCGCACAGTAGACGCTCTTTCAAAGCTCGATCTGCCAAGTGGAGTAGAAGTAGAGATCAAAGCGTAATAGCTTGATTAGTTGATTTGTTGACTAGTCAATAAGTTAAAAAGACATAGTTCTTTAAAAAAATTGAAAAATCGGTTAATCCTGGCTCTGCCACACAGACACCCAGGCGCTTAGCTTAAATATAATAAAATGAAAGGTATTATTGGTAAAAAAATCGGCATGACCAGCGTGTTCGAACCAAATGGCAAGCAAACAGCTTGTACCATCATCGAAGCAGGTCCTTGTGTTGTTACCCAGAAGAAAACCGTAGATACCGACGGTTATAGTGCGCTACAGATAGCTTTTGGAGAAGCTAAAGAAAAGAATACTCCTAAAGCTCAGATCAATCACTTCGCAAAGGCAAGTACAACGCCTAAATCTGTAGTAAAAGAATTAAGAAATTGTTCCATTGATAAACAAATAGGTGAGTCCATCACCTGCGACATCTTTGCCGAAGGCGAAAAGGTTAGTGTTATTGGCACTACCAAGGGTAAAGGTTTCCAGGGGGTTGTAAAACGTCATGGTTTCAGCGGGGTAGGTGAGCAATCACATGGCCAGCATGACCGTTCACGTGCTCCGGGTTCTATTGGTGGTTCTTCATACCCCAGCCGTGTATTTAAAGGTATGCGCATGGCAGGCCGTATGGGTAATGACCGCGTAAAGGTGAAAGCCCTGCGTGTAGTAAAAATATTCCCCGAGCAGAACTATATATTAATAAGTGGTTCAGTTCCGGGTCATAATGGTTCTATTGTTTTAATTCAGAATTAATATTAGTCATGCAAGTTGACGTTTTAAATAATAAAGGTGCAAAGACCGGCCGCTCAGTGGAATTGCCGGATGAAATATTCGGTATTGAGCCAAATGACCATTGTATTTACCTTGCGGTAAAACAATACCAGGCAGCACAGCGCCAGGGTACGCACAAAACCAAAACACGTGCCGAAGTGCATGGTTCTTCCAAGAAACTGCACAAACAAAAAGGTACAGGTGGCAGCCGTAAAGGTAATATCCGCAACCCTTTGTATAAAGGTGGTGGTACAGTTAACGGGCCGGAACCACATGGTTACAGCTTCAAGCTGAACCGTAAGGTAAAAGACCTTGCTAAAATGTCTGCTCTTTCTCATAAAGCAAGTGCCAGCAAAATAGTTGTGGTTGAAGACCTGAAAATGGATGCACCTAAAACAAAAGATTTTGCAGGTATCCTCAGCACGCTTCGTGGCAATAACAGGAAATCTCTGTTTGTTGTTCCTGAACATGATGACAATCTGTACCTGAGCTCACGCAATGTGCCAAGCAACAAAACGGTAGTATTGAGCGATATGAACACTTTTGACCTGGTGAACACCAATGTGCTCATATTTACTGAAAGCGCAGCAAAATTGTTTAACGAAGAAGAAGCTGTTGAAGCAGAAGCATAAATAAAAAGATTTTCGTAACACGAAATATATATTAAAATGAAAGCGACAGATGTGTTAATAAGCCCGATAATTACCGAAAAGGTAAATGCCCAGATGGAGGCTAACGGTCGTTACACGTTCGAAGTAGGCAGGTTTGCCAACAAGCTCGAAGTAAAGAAAGCTGTAGAAGAATTTTACGGTGTAAAAGTGGCAGATGTGAATACAGTTGTGGTTCCGGCAAAAAACAAGACCCGCTTTACAAAAGCAGGATTTCTTTCAGGCCGCAAACCATCTTATAAAAAAGCAATTGTAACTCTTGCAAAAGGTGAAACCATATATTTATTTACAATATAGATCTGTAAAAAGGAATTAGAAAATGGCATTACGTAAATACAAACCGGTAACAGCCGGAACACGTTGGAGAATAGGTAACGCATACGCAGAAGTTACCACTAGTGAGCCTGAAAAGAGCTTATTGGAAGCCATGCCGAGCACTGGCGGACGTAACTTTCAGGGTCGTCGGGCTATGCGCTATATGGGCGGTGGTAATAAGAAGATGTATCGTATCATCGACTTCAAACGCGATAAGAAAAATATTCCTGCTACTGTAAAGAGCATCGAATACGATCCCAATCGTACTGCATTCATCGCACTGCTGAACTATGCAGATGGTGAAAAACGTTACATCATCGCTCCGCAGGGACTGGAAGTAGGTGCAAAAGTAATGAGTGGAGATGCGGTTGCTCCTGAAGTTGGTAATTCATTGTTGTTGAAGAATATGCCACTGGGTACCGTGGTGCATAATATAGAATTGCAACCTGGTAAAGGTGGTGCTTTGGCTCGTTCTGCAGGTACTTACGCACAACTGAACGCTAAAGAAGAAAAATATTGCGTACTGAAAATGCCATCAGGCGAGCTTCGTAAAGTGTTAGGCACTTGCATTGCAACTGTAGGTATCGTTTCTAACAGCGACCACGCATTGCAATCAATGGGTAAAGCAGGCCGTAACCGCTGGAAAGGTATTCGCCCGCGCAACAGGGGTGTTGCCATGAACCCGGTAGACCACCCAATGGGTGGTGGTGAAGGTAAAGCTTCGGGTGGTCACCCGCGTAGCCGCTCAGGTAAATATGCTAAAGGACAAAAGACCCGTAAGCATCACAAGAGCTCTAACAAACTGATCATAGTTCGTAAAGACGGAAAAGCATTAAAACAATATTAATACTGTACTGAAAAGGACAGATAAAATTAAAACTAAGTCAATAAAAAATGGCTCGTTCAATTAGAAAAGGACCTTATGTAGATGCTAAGCTGGAGCGTAAGGTATTGGCTGTAAGCGATGGTAAAGCAAAGAAGGGTGTAATCAAAACCTGGAGCCGTCGTTCAACCATTACCCCCGATTTCGTAGGCCAAACCTTTGCAGTTCACAACGGTAACAAATTCATACCGGTGTATGTAACAGAATTCATGGTAGGTCACAAGCTGGGTGAATTTGCGCCTACACGCAACTTTAAAGCGCATAGCGGAAACAAACAATCATAATTTGCTTGCATAAAGCCGATTGATTAAAATAAAATTAAAAAAATGATTTTGATATATGAGAGAATCATAAATCATAAATCACAAATAATAAATAGAAAATGGAAGCTGTAGCTCGCTTACGAAATGAACCTACCTCACCACGCAAGATGCGCCTGTTGGCAGATCTGATACGTGGTACAGAAGTAGAAAAAGCGTTGAACACATTAAAGTTCAGCACTAAGCACCCATCAGTGCCTTTGGAAAAACTGCTGTTAAGTGCAGTTGCAAACTGGAGAGTGAAGAATGAAGGTGTGGATGTTGCCAGCGCTGATCTATATGTTAAAACTATATTCGTGGATGGCGGACGTTCTTTGAAACGTATGCGCCCTGCACCACAGGGACGTGCTTACCGCGTACGCAAACGCAGTAATCATATCACCCTGATAGTAGATAGCCGTAAAACAGTTAATGCAAACACAGAAAATTCAAACATTCAATCTTAATAATATAAAGAATGGGTCAAAAAACTAATCCTATAGGTAACAGGTTGGGTATCATCCGCGGATGGGACTCAATGTGGTTCGGCGAAAAAAAGGATTTCGGAAAGAAACTTGTGGAAGACCACAAGATTCGTACTTACCTCAATGCACGTATCAACAAAGGCGGAATTTCCCGTATTGTAATTGAGCGCACTTTAGGTAAGCTCATTGTAACCATCCATACATCCAAGCCTGGTATCATTATAGGCAAGGGTGGTACTGAGGTGGACCGTATTAAAGAGGAGTTGAAAAAACTTACCGGCAAAGAAGATGTGCAGATCAACATTATGGAGATCCGCCGTCCTGAACTGGATGCGATGATCGTTGGCGAGACAATTGCCCGCCAGATTGAAAGTCGTGTAAGCTACAAACGCGCTATAAAGATGGCTATCTCTACAGCAATGCGTATGGGGGCTGAAGGTATCAAAATAAAAGTAGGTGGTCGTATTGGTGGTGCAGAAATAGCACGTAGTGAAGAGTTTAAACAAGGCCGCACTCCATTACATACTTTCCGTATGGATATTGACTATGCTTCTGTAGCTGCTCAAACAGTTTATGGTAAAATTGGTCTGAAGATATGGATATGTAAAGGTGAAGTATTAGGCAAACGTGATCTGAATCCTAATTTCTCTGCAGGTTCTGATAACCGTGGCAACCGTCCTGCGGGAGCCGGTGCACCGGGAGGAAATGAAGGCGGAAGGCAGGAACGTGGTGAACGTCGTGGTGGCGGTGGTGACCGTGGAGGAGATCGTCGCGGTGGTGGCGGAGGAGATCGTCGCGGTGGCGGCGGTGGTGGTAATCGCGGAGGCGGTGGAGGAAATCGTGGCGGTGGCCGTAGTTAATCAATAATATTTTAGCATACTTTAATAAAACTTGTAACAATGTTACAACCCAAAAAAACAAAACACAGGAAAGCGCATAAAGGCAGGATCAGAGGCAACGCTCAGCGTGGTGCGATGATATCTTTTGGCTCGTTTGGTTTAAAGGCGTTGGAACCTATATGGATCACCAACCGCCAGCTTGAAGCAGCCCGCCAGGCCATGACACGCCATATGAAACGTGAAGGTAATGTGTGGATTCGCATTTTCCCTGATAAACCAATTACCCGCAAGCCTGCAGAAGTGCGTATGGGTAAAGGTAAAGGTAACCTGGAATTCTACGCAGCAGTTGTAAGGCCCGGATTGATCATGTTTGAGATTGAAGGTGTTTCTAAGCAAATTGCGCAGGAAGCTATGGAACTGGCTGCACAGAAATTACCGATCAAAACAAAATTTGTTGTGCGTCACGATTACGTTGGAGCATAAAACTGAAAGTAATTAATAATAAATTATTTAAAAATGGCAAAAGCAAAAAAAGCGAAGGTTGAAGATTATCTCTCGCTGGATGACCAGGCACTCACTGCCAGGATCGCTGATGAGGAAGTGCGTCTGAAAAAATTACATTTCAGCCATGCAGTTAATCCGATTGAAAACCCGCTTTCAATACGCCAATTGCGCCGTGCAATAGCGCGAATGAAAACTGAACAGCGCAAAAGAGCATTAGGTTTCTAATAAATATAGATGTCAATTATGACTGAAAGAAAACGCAGAAAGACCCGTATCGGGATAGTGAGCAGCGACAAGATGACCAAAACCATCACAGTAGCTGTAGAACGTAAGATCAAACACCCGATCTACGGTAAGTTTTTGAAGAAAACAACAAAATTCCACGCGCATGATGAAGAAAACACTGCCGGAACCGGCGATGTAGTGCGCATTATGGAAACTCGCCCGTTAAGTAAAACTAAACGCTGGCGCCTGGTAGAAATTATTGAAAAAGCTAAGTAACCTCATTTAAAATGATACAACAAGAATCCCGGCTCAATGTAGCCGACAACAGCGGAGCAAAGGAAGTACTTTGTATACGTGTGTTGGGCAATTCGGGACAAGATTACGCCGGTATCGGAGATAAGATAGTGGTGACTGTTAAGGATGCCCTTCCCGGAGGTGGTGTTAAGAAAGGTACAGTTTCTAAAGCAGTAATTGTACGTACTAAACACAAGCTGCGCCGTAAGGATGGTTCATACATCAATTTTGATGATAACGCTGTGGTATTGCTGAACAACTCAGACGAGCCCCGCGGAACCCGTATCTTCGGCCCCGTAGCCCGCGAATTACGTGACAAGGGATATATGAAAATTGTTTCCCTGGCACCAGAAGTATTGTAAAAATTTGTACCTTTGCACTCCGTTTTAAAAAACAGGGGCAGGGTAGACAAAAAAAAATAGTAAAGTGAAAAAGCGATTTACAGCTAAGTTTAATATCAAAAAAGGCGATAACGTTTGTGTTATCTCCGGCGAAGGCAAGGACCGCAGCAAGCCTCATAAGGTGTTGTCTGTAGACTACCAGGACAGCCGTGTGCTTGTAGAAGGCATCAACATGGTTACAAAACACCTGAAGCCTAATGCCCAGAACCCGCAGGGTTCTATTGTAAAGGAGGAAGCTCCTGTACATATCTCAAACGTCATGCTTTGGGATGCTAAGGCTAAAGCTCCTGCGCGTATCAGCCGTGAACGCAAAGACGGAGGTTTTATACGTAAATCTAAAAAATCAGGGGAGGTAATTAAATAATGAAAACGTCAATATATACCCCTCGTTTACAGAAAAAGTACAGGGACGAAGTTGTTCCTGCTTTGATGAAGAAATTCGGGTACAAAACGGTTATGCAGTGTCCTCGCCTGGTAAAGGTATGCCTTAATCAAGGTGTAAAGGGTTCTGTATCTGATAAGAAAATGATCGACGACGCAGTAGGCGAAATGACCCTGATCTCTGGTCAGAAGGCTATGCCTACGATGTCTAAAAAAGATATCTCTAACTTTAAGTTACGTAAAGGCATTCCTATCGGTTGCCGTGTTACTTTACGCAGCGTGAAAATGTATGAGTTCCTGGATCGTATGATCGCTGTAACCCTGCCACGTGTACGTGACTTTAAAGGTATCAATGAAAAATCTTTTGATGGTCGTGGTAATTACACAATGGGTGTTACCGAGCAGATCATTTTCCCTGAGATCAATATTGATAAAGTGAATAAGATCAGCGGTATGGACATCACTTTTGTTACTACCGCCAAAACAAACGAAGAGGCTTATGAACTCCTGAAAGAGTTGGGTATGCCTTTTAAAAACGCAGCTAAAAAAGAAGAAACAATATAATGGCTAAAGAATCAGTAAAAGCCCGCCAACGCAAACGCGAAAAGATGGTTGCTAAGTACGCTGAAAAGCGCGCTGCTTTAAAAGCTGCAGGTGATTATGCTGCTTTGGATTTACTTCCTAAAAATGCATCACCTGTTCGTTTAAAGAACCGTTGCCACTTAACAGGCCGCCCAAGAGGATATATGCGCCAGTTTGGTGTATGCCGCCTTGTTTTCCGTGATATGGCATTGGATGGCAAAATACCAGGTGTACGTAAAGCAAGCTGGTAAATCCCTTTACCGCCGTGGCGGTGCAGGACGAACGTTTCAAAGTCAGGACATGGTTTCCTGATACTCGTAACAAATTTTTTTTACAAAACAGAAAACAGAAAAATGGTAACAGATCCAATAGCAGATTTTCTTACACGTATCCGTAACGCCCAGATGGCCCGTCACCGTATCGTTGAAATACCGGCTTCTAATGTAAAAAAGCGTATGACCGAAATCCTTTACGATAAAGGTTATATACTGAAATACAAATTTGAAGACGATAACAAACAGGGACTTATCAAAATAGCCCTTAAGTATGATGCAGTAACTAAAGAACCTGCTATCAGGTCTTTAGAGCGTTTCAGCCGTCCCGGTTTGCGCCAGTACGCAAAACCTAACGAAATAAGCCGTGTGCAGAATGGTTTAGGTATTGCTATCGTATCTACATCAAAAGGTTTGATGACAGATAAAGAAGCGCGTGCGCAGAATGTAGGTGGTGAAGTAATGGCTTATATTTATTAATATTTAAAAACAACAGGGCTGATACATTAAGCCGGGCCTATACCAGGCTGACCGATCGGGTCCTGAAATTAAAACATAAAAGACAATGTCTCGTATAGGAAAGAAACCAATTCCGGTTGTTAAAGGTGTAACAGTTACTGTATCGCCTGCAAATGAAATTACTGTTAAAGGACCTAAAGGCTCATTAAGCCAGTCCCTGGACCGCGATATCAAAGTGGTAGTAGCAGATGATGTGATCAATATTGAGCGTCCTACAGACCAGATTCGTCACCGCGCTTTACATGGCTTATATCGTGCCCTGGTAGCAAACATGATGAAAGGTGTTACAGACGGTTTCAAACGTGAACTGGAACTGGTAGGGGTAGGTTATCGTGCCACTATTACAGGCCAGTTGGTTGACCTTTCTTTAGGTTATTCTCATAATATCATTATGGAATTGCCAAAGGAAATAAAAGGAACAGCTGTTGCTGAAAAAGGACAGAATCCAAGGATCATCCTTGAATCATCCGACAAGCAATTGTTAGGCCAGGTAGCCGCAAAAATCCGTGGTTTACGCAAACCTGAACCTTACAAAGGCAAAGGGGTTCGCTTCAGCGATGAGATCGTTCGTCGTAAAGCAGGTAAATCAGCAAGTAAATAAATTTAATTTGTCATCCTTTTATAGGATGACAAATCTTTATATTAATATTTTAATAAAAACTCCGGTAGCCAGTCTTATTTGGCTGAGCCCGTAAAAACTAAGATAAAATGTCAGCAGATCAAAAAGTTATCCGTCGTCAGAAATTGCGCTGGCGTATCCGTACCAAAGTACAGGGTACAGCACAAAAGCCACGTCTTTCTGTATTTCGCAGCAATAAAGATATATATGCCCAGTTAATTGATGATGCAACAGGTACAACACTTGCAGCAGCCAATTCCCGTCAGGCAGATATAGTAGCACACAAAGGCAATAAGGTTGAAAAATCAGTAATGGTTGGTAAGGCAATAGCTCAGAAAGCAATCGCTTTAGGCCTTGATACCTGTGTATTCGATCGTGGTGGTTATCTCTATCATGGCCGTGTAAAGGCTATTTCTGATGGTGCACGCGAAGCTGGCTTGAAATTTTAATAAAAACATTTGTTTAATCTTTTTTATAAATAAATAATGGCGAAGACAAATTTTAATCACATTAAAGGCGGGGATCTGGATCTGCAGGAAAAAGTTGTGGCTATCAACCGTGTGGTAAAAACCACAAAAGGTGGCCGTGCTTTCAGCTTTTCTGCTCTTGTAGTGGTAGGTAATGGCAACGGTGTTGTAGGCCACGGTCTTGGTAAAGCAAAAGAGGTACAGGAAGCAATTACCAAAGGTATAGACGATGCTAAAAAGAACCTTATTAAAGTTCCGGTAATGAATGGCACTATACCTCACGACCAATTTGCCAAAGAAGGTGCTGCAAAAGTTCTTATAAAACCAGCTGCACATGGTACCGGTGTTATAGCCGGAGGCAGTATGCGCGCTGTGTTGGAATCTGCAGGTATCACAGACGTACTGTCAAAGTCTCTGGGTTCTGCTAATCCTCATAATGTGGTAAAAGCTACATTCCTGGCTTTAAGCATGCTTCGCGAACCAATTGGTGTTGCAAAACAGCGCAATATCAGCCTGAAGAAAGTATTTAACGGATAATAAGGAACCCTTGGGATTTTAAATTTAATATTTTAGATTTTATTAATGTTATGTCAAAGATAAAAGTAACACAGGTGAAAAGCGGGATTGACCGTTCTGAACGCCAAAAACGTACGCTCAGGGCTTTAGGATTGCGCAAAATGCACAATAGTGTAGAGGTTGAAGCTACCCCCCAGATACTTGGAATGGTACAAGCCGTTCATCACTTAGTGAAAGTGGAAACAATAAATTAATTTTTTAACCTGATTTGCGAGCGGTTTTACATTCCGCGCAAGTTCAAAAATTGTAAATATGCAATTACACAGTTTAAAGCCGGCAGATGGCGCTACTCACAAAACAAAGCGTATAGGCCGTGGTGAAGGTAGCGGACATGGAGGAACAGCTACAAAAGGTACTAAAGGACAACAGGCCCGTACCGGTGCCAAAACCAAAATAGGACATGAAGGTGGCCAGATGCCAATCCAGCGCCGTATGCCTAAGCGTGGTTTCTTCAGCCCCAATAGGGTAGAATATAAAGTCTTCAACCTGGGCCAGTTAGATTTCCTGATTGAAAAATATAATATTACTGAATTTACCCCTGATATCCTTTATGTTAACGGCTTAGTAAACCGTACAGACTTGATAAAAATATTAGGTAATGGAGAGATAAAAGCTAAATTAACTTTCAAGGTGAATGCGGTTAGTGCTAAAGCCAAAGAAGCTATTGAAGCCGCTGGTGGTAAAATAGAACTTGTTTAGGGCATTTTTACTATAAAGACGTATTTGGAGAAATGCGTCTTTTATCGTTTATTCGCATTTCATTTTTGATTAACAAAAGTTCCCGTGAAGAAACTTATTGAAAAGCTTAAGAATATTTGGAGCATCGAAGAGCTCCGTAAGCGCATCCTATATACGCTGTTACTTGTGTTTGTTTACCGCGCTGGTTGTTATATTACCTTGCCGGGTATCAACCCTAATTTGCTCACTTTAGGTAGTAGCAATGAAGGTTTACTCGGACTTTTTAATATGTTTGCGGGTGGTGCGTTTAGTCGTGCCTCTATTTTTGCATTAGGCATTATGCCTTATATCTCTGCGTCCATATTTATGCAGCTTGCAGGTATCGTTATACCACAGGTAGCTAAAATGCAGCGTGAAGACAGTGGCCGCCGTAAGATCAATCAGTATACACGTTATGTTACAGTAGTGGTTACCGCATTCCAGGCAAGCGCTTATGTTGCTTACCTGCGCAATCAAAGTGGTCCGGCTATAGTTCAGGAGTTTGGTGCATTACTTTTCTGGTTATCAACAGTTGTTGTCTTAACAGCAGGCACCATGTTTGTAATGTGGCTGGGCGAAAAGATAACAGATAGGGGCGTTGGTAATGGTGCTTCACTCATCATCATGGTGGGTATCCTTGCACGTCTTCCGCATTCATTACTGCAGGAGTTCAGCGCCAAGAATCTTGGTGGCGGCGGTGGATGTGCTTGGAATCAAATGGGCTTTTATCTATGAAGATTGCAGAGATGTTTTAGATAATTGTCCTGGTGGTGTTGTTGGCGCTACAATTGAAGGAGAA
>CAIYVS010000283.1 GCA_903929655.1 uncultured Bacteroidota bacterium
CCCATCAACAGACGCGTCCGACGCGCTGATAGATGATATATTGAATATGTGCGATATTGATCCGCATCCAGATTGTAAATCCGATATCGCACAATTAGATCAACCTCCAACCATAACAGTCTTTCCAGTACAGATGCACGATGCTTTAGCATCAAGGACCGAGATAATACCAGCAAAAACCCTCCTGGTAAAAACACTTGCAGACGTTCTGGATCTTTCCTTCAAACGCATCCAGTTCACACCGGATCTGATGCCCAGCGATATTACCGGGGCCGAAATACTGGATGAAAACAGGCATTTCCGCTTTCTGAAAGGCCCGATCTTTGCCAATATCATTCTTGCAGATGAAATTAACCGTACACCGCCTAAAACACAGTCTGCCTTGCTGGAGGCCATGCAGGAGCGCAATGTTACCGCTGGCGGCACCTTGCATAAACTACCCTCCCCTTTCTTTGTACTGGCTACCCAAAACCCCATAGAGCAGGAAGGAACTTACCCCTTGCCCGAAGCGCAATTAGATCGTTTCATGTTCCAGGTTACACTCGATTATCCAAGCTTTGCAGAGGAAGTGACGATTGTCAGAAATACTACCGGCATCATGGATACAAACCTGCCCAAAGTATTGGATGGCGCTGCCATACTTTACTTCCAGGACCTGGTGCGCCGCGTCCCCGTGCCTGATAACGTATTGGAGTATGCTGTAGGACTGGTACATAAAACAAGGCCCGGATCTGCAAATGCAGCAAGCGTATCTACCCAATATGTATCATACGGTGCAGGCCCCAGAGCATCTCAATACCTCATATTAGGAGCTAAGTGTCATGCCTTGCTGAACGGCAAATATTCACCCGATATTGAAGATGTAAAAGCCATGGCCATGCCTGTATTACGCCACAGAGTCTTGCGTAACTATAAAGCAGAGGCAGAGGGCATCTCACAGGATTCTTTGATCAAACAACTTTTATAGATTTATGGAAAACATACAGGAGAAAGCCAATTTTCTCAGGTCTGAATACACAAAAAAATTATCAGCGCTCCAGCCCGATGCACAAGCCTTGTGGGGTAAAATGAATGTGCAGCAAATGATAGAACATATGACCGACTATGTGCGCATAGGCAGCGGCAGAACACTTGAAAAACTCATCACGCCGGAAGAGCACGTACCCAAAATGCAGGCCTTTTTAAGCAGCGAAAAACCTTTTCGTGAAAACACGCCCAATGTATTAATGCCTGAAACACCTGCCGCTGTAAAGCATGCTGCGATGAAAGAAGCTATTGACGAACTACAGTCAGAACTGGATCATTTTTTCGAGGTTTTCAAAAACGAACCCGGTAAAAAAGTTACCAATCCTTTCTTTGGAGACCTGGATTATGAAATGTCTGTTCAGCTACTGCATAAACATGCTACACATCATTTAAGACAGTTTGGTATTGTGTAAATACTATCAGGGTTTATTGTATATATATGCATAGCGCCTGCCATCATCTTCCTGCATAAAAGTTTCCAGTTTCAAATGCTTCTCAAGTATATTTCTGTAATTGGCCAGTTCCTCTGTACTCAATGCCGTGTATATAAATGCCACCCTGCCGTTTATGTGGCTGGCCAGTGAATCGTAATTGACTTGCCAGCCTGGCATATGAGCACCTTTAAATTGCGCCCATTCTTGTCTTTGGGGGTGAATTTGCAAATAATAAATAAAGGCCGGCCTCGCACTATGGTTTACATAAAGCTGGCTACCGCTTATATGGTTTTTTTTCAGGAAAATAAATTCGTCTGTTATTTGTTCAAATTTATGCGGCCTGTATAAAAGCTCTATTTTGTTGTTATTCTTAGCGCATATCACCGCAACAATAACCAACAAAACCTTTGTCACCGCAAAACGCAGCCTCAGCAACACTTCAAAGCCATAGCCAATCAAAATGATAATTAATGGAGTTAAAAATAAAATGTAACGTTCCAGTATGGCATACTGATGAAAGCCTGCTGCAAGGAAAGTGAAAAACACAGGTAATATCAACAATAAAGCCCTGGCTGTGTTTTTAATAAGCAAACTCACAGCAGCCGTAACAAACAGAACAAAACTGAAAAACCACGCCAGGAAAGTACCTCCAGCAACAAGCATCAATATATTCCTGAACAAATACCAGTTATGCATCATCTGTTCTTTGCCATTAGGCAACAAATAAATGAAGTAGTCGTTCAGAGTGCTTTGTATATAATCAGAATTGGCTTGTTGCTTAAGCATCGTGAAATAATAGAACAGGAACTGTACTATCCATACTGCACCTATCACAACAACTGAAAATATTTTTTTAATGTCCTTTTTCCTTACGGCAGTGTACATATAAGAAATGCCTGCACCTGCCAGCATAAATACACTCGGCATAGATAGCCATATAGCCACAGAACCCGCAATACACCATAAGAGGATAAACTTTCTTTGGGCTGTTTTTAATATATCGGTCTTTAAAGTAAGCAATACCAGCAGCAGCACCATAAACATATCACATCCATGCTGCTTCAGTTCAGACGAAAACTTGATGAACATAAATGCAGTAGCCATCAGGAACAATGGATACCACATCGATTTAAACGAAGTCATTTCCTTTAGAATAAGGTATAAAACAAACAGCGTTCCTATACCCGCCAGCAATGGGTAAATACGAAAAGCATATTCGCTATACCCGAATAAAAGTGTACTTATTTTCAGTATCCATAAAAAAATAGGCGGGGCATACTGTTCATAATCCAGTGGGTGTAAAAGCTCCAAAAAACCTCTTTCATAGATATTGCGGGCAAGATTGGCTTCATCTATAAAGAGGTTGCGGTTCTGCAGGTAAACAGCAATGCGCAATAGAATACCCAGGCCTATTATCGCCCACGCAAGTATTTTTAATAATTTGTCCTGTTTCGCAACTATTTCTTTCAGCAACTTCATTCTAAAAAAATGTTATTTGTTCAGCTTCCTTTTTTTCTGCTCTGTCATCAATGATCTGTTATAAAAAAAGCTATTCCGTCTTAATTCTTTGTAAATATTATAAATTGCATTCAATCCCCGAAGAAAATTATCAATATTAAGTGCAATAATAGGTTTATGTCAGTAAAACAGTTAAAAAACTACTCCCAAGGACATTGGGTAACTTCAAAAAATACAGGTGAAGCACTACACAATGCCATAACAGGCGAAGCAATATATACAGCCAGCAGCGAGGGCCTTGACTTTGGGGCCATGATGCAATATGCCCGTAAAGTGGGCGGACCTGCACTGCGCAAACTCACCTTTCACGAGCGCGGCAGGATGCTGAAAGCATTGGCTATGTACCTGATGGAGAAAAAAGAATATTTCTACCAGGTAAGCGCATTTACCGGGGCCACAAGGTCAGACTCATGGGTGGACATAGAAGGTGGTATCGGCAATTTGTTTGCAAATGCCAGCCTGCGCCGCCAGTTTCCTGACGAACGTTTTTATGTGGACGGCGACACAGCGAAATTATCGAAGAACGGCACCTTTATAGGCCTCCACATCATGGTGCCCCGCGAAGGCGTTGCCATACACATCAATGCATTCAACTTCCCGGTTTGGGGCATGCTGGAAAAAATTGCCGTGAATCTCATGGCTGGTGTGCCCGCTATTGTAAAACCCGCCACACTCACCTCCTTTCTTACAGAAGCTGTTTTTGAAGAGATCATCAGGTCCGGCATTCTGCCCGAAGGCTCCTTACAACTCATCTGCGGCTCCGCGCGTGGCATATTAGATTATATCGAAACAAACGATGTGGTAACCTTCACGGGCTCTGCTTCTACAGGCCGTGCCCTCAAATCGCATCCCCGCATCGTATCGGAAGCCGTACCTTTTAACCTGGAAGCCGACTCCTTGAACTGCTGCGTATTGGGCACAGATGTAACCACCGAAATGCCCGAGTTTGATATTTTCATAAAAGAAGTAGCGCGTGAAATAACCACCAAAGCAGGACAAAAATGTACAGCCATCCGCCGCATCATAGTTCCCGAAAATATGGTGGAAGACGTACAGATAGCCCTTGGCAAGCGCCTGAAAGGCACCATTATTGGCGACCCCTCTGTAAAAGAAGTACGCATGGGCCCATTGGCAGGCATAACACAAAGAAACGAAGTGCGCGAAAAAGTGCAGCAATTAGCCCGCTCGCAAAAAATTGTCATTGGCGATATGGAGCATTTTGAAGTAATGGGCGCCGATAAAGAAAAAGGCGCATTCCTTCCCCCATTAGTATTCCTCAATACACAACCTTTCATCAATACCGACTGCCACAATATAGAAGCCTTCGGGCCCGTATCTACCATCATCCCATACAAGGGCATAGACGAAGCCATAGAGCTTGCCAAAATGGGCAAAGGCTCACTCGTATGCTCATTAATAACACAGGATGATGAGCTTGCTAAAGAATTTGTTTTTGGTGCGGCATCCACGCACGGGCGTATACTGGTATTGAACAATGATTGCGTAAAAGAAAGCACAGGTCATGGCTCCCCTATGCCACTGCTCACACATGGTGGCCCCGGACGTGCAGGTGGCGGCGAAGAAATGGGCGGCAAGCGCGGCATACTGCACTACCTACAGCGCACCGCTATACAGGGCTCCCCCACCACCCTTAGCCGTATAACCAATGTGTACCAGCAGGGCGGCAAACAAAACGAAACAGACATACATCCCTTTCGCAAACATTTTGAAGACCTGCAGATAGGCGATACTGTTACAACTGCCAAACATACCGTTACAGAAGCCGACATCACCAATTTTGCCAACGTAAGCGGCGATAATTTCTATGCCCATATGGATGCCACCTCGCTGGAAGGCACCATATTTACAGGCCGTGTGGCACATGGCTACTTCATACTTTCCAAAGCAGCAGGCCTGTTTGTAGATGCAAAGAAAGGCCCCGTGCTCCTCAACTACGGCATAGATGAAGCCCGCTTCACCAAGCCCGTTTATCCCGGCATGACCATAGGCGTCCGACTAACCGTAAAAGAAAAAGCAGCCCAGGAAAAACGCACACCCGAAGACATAGCCAAAGGCATTGTAAAATGGTTGGTGGACGTATACGATGAAACTGGGGAGACTGTAGCTATTGCAACAATACTTACTATGGTGAAGAAAAGAAACCAGGAATAAATTCACTATACAGATTTGACAATTTTTGAAAAGTAGTCGAATCTGCATCCCAGGGATTTTCTCACGTTTAATAATATAATGTACGAATGGATCCTGATATATTTGGAAAGGTAGATAAATACATTAGTGGCCTCCTCGGGCAAGAGGATGATGTTTTACTTGAAACTATTAAATCACTTGACCAGGAAAAACTTCCACAACATAGTGTCTCTGCAAATCAGGGAAAGTTTTTACAAGTGATGGCCACTCTTTGCAATGCAACCAAAATTCTGGAATTAGGCACTTTAGGCGGATACAGCACTATTTGGCTTGCAAGAGCTTTACCCGAAAATGGCAAAGTAATTACACTAGAAATTGACAAGCACCATGCTGATATTGCCCGGGCTAATATTAAAAAGGCTGACCTTTCAAATAAAGTTGACATAAGGCTTGGAAAAGCATTAGATATTTTGCCTGAAATGATAGTCCGCAATGAAGGCCCTTTTGATATGATATTTATTGATGCAGACAAACCGCCTTATACTGAATATTTCGAATATGCACTTAAGCTTTCAAGGCCGGGAACACTCATCATTTGTGATAATGTTATCAGGGAAGGCAAAGTTTTAGACGTTGATAGCAAAGATGAGAAGGTGCAAGG
>CAIYVS010000284.1 GCA_903929655.1 uncultured Bacteroidota bacterium
ATTACTATTTATTTTTTAAAAAAAATATATATAGTTTTGTGTGAATAAATTCACCACCATGAGAGATAAGAGATACATAGTTGCATGTTTAATTATTTCTTTAATCACATGCCATTTTCATATCTATGCACAGGTCATTACTTCTTTAACTCCTAATTCAGGCGTGCGGGGACAAACTATTGATGTATTGATACGGGGAATGTCTACCCATTTTAAAAATGGAGTGTCTTATGCCGATTTCGGGCAAGATATTAGTGTTCAGAAATTTGTAGTATCTAATGCACTGACAGGCACTGCTACTATACTGATAAGTACCAGCGCCCAATTGGGACTGAGGACTGTAAAAATAAGTACTGGCTCTGAAACGGCAGACGTGAATAGTGCGTTTGAAATTTTTTCTGCAAACGGAAGTTTCAGAGGAAATATTGATCTATTACCGATACAGTCTATTTCTTTAAGTGACCTTGATCTTACTATACCTCAAAATGCACCTATTTTATTTTTTATAAACATTTACAATGACAATACTTTAAAAAATGTAAATATCCAGGTTACGCTTAGTTCTTCATCTAAAGGGGATCTGGGGAAATTATCAATGATATATAATAACCTGGCGCCCAATGCCCAAATACGCCTCAGCAATAAAAATTTCACGAGTGTAGATATGAATAGTGCAAACGGCAGACAGTTTTTAAGCGACGTAAAAGCATTGGGTACATTTCCGCCGGATAATTATACTTACCTGCTTACGATCACGGACAATCAGGGAAATGTGCTGAGTACAGGTACAGGTTCAACGATCGTAACCAACCCCATAAGCAAGCCGGAGCTTATAATACCGGGTGCTAACTTTAACCAGGATGTGGGGAAAGTATATACTCCTTTCCCGCTGTTTCAATGGTTTGGGCAGAATGATAAGTACGATTTCGCTATTTATGAGGTAATGCCAAATCAAACGGCTGAAGATGCGGTAAGAAATATAGTCCAGTTTAAAAAAACGGACATTACAGGTACTAGTTTTTTATATCCCTCTTATGCGGAAAAATTAGTGAACGGAAAGGTATATGCCTGGCAGATACAGGGAAAAGTGATTAGTGCAAAAGGAACGCAGTACTTGCCCAGCGAGGTTTTCAGGTTTCAGTATGCTGATGTTGGTAACGGTGGCGCTAACCTGAAGAATATAGCACGTGTGCAAATAGTGCCACAGGAAATAAACCTGGCTCCCGGCCAGCAGTTCCAGTTTACGGTGATGGCTTATGCAATGGATAGCAGTTTGATACAAAATGTAACTACGCAATGGCAACTGAGTCCTGCAGATAAAGGAAGCATCAGCCCTACGGGTTTATTCACGGCCGGTAAAAACATTACTACGCTGGCTGTTGTAATAAATGCAGGTGCTGTAACTGATTTTGCTACTGTTAATATATTTTCTGATGCGACCCTTATAAATGCTACATCCTGGTCAATGGGTAGCATGTTTAGACAATTGTTTGGTTTACAATAATTCTAAAATATTTTGTAATGGGAAAAAATCATTCATACCGAAAGGCGATCAACAGGCTGCTATTGGGCTTGTGTTTTTTATTCATTTCACAGCAAGAAACATTTGCCCAATATAATTTATATTATTCTGTCCAAAATGGGGGATCAAGTTCCTCTTTTACAGGTTCCTACAGCAAAACAACTGATCATTATGAACATGGGACTATGACTGCTACCCCTACAGGTCCTATTATAGCTAATATTACCCCTACACCGTTTGCAATAGATATTAATTCAAGCAAAACATGGACTGGTACTATAAAGGTTGATCCAGCTACGGCCCCGGCTGCGGGAAGTATGGCTACAGCATCCTTAAAAGGGCATTTTGATATATTTTATTCCTGTCTCGTACCTTGTTCATTTGGTACCGCAGTAGGCGCACCTTGGTGGGTATATACCAGTAATACAGCCAGTAGTACAGATTCTGTGCAGCACCAGATGTATGAATTGACCGGAGACAGCATTTACAATTTTAATGTTTATAGCCTCTTATTAAAAATATCGGGCAAAAAATTAGTGTGTAAAGGTGACACTGTGATATATACTACAACGACGTATCCGAGCGGAGGTGCGATTAAATGGTCTGATGGAAAGACAAGCAGTTCTGATACACTTGTGCTTACTAAGACAACTACTTTAACAGCAACATATATAATTCAAGGCATAAGTTATTCGGATACTATTACTACTAATGTTTCGTCCCCTGGCAACTGGGTAACAACACTTGATCTACCCAAAATCCCGGGTTGGGACAAAACGCTTAAGACAATTAATGAGATTAAGGTAAAGACAAAAAATGTGCTTTATGCTGTTCCCGCAAAAATTGAAATTAGAGGGCCGGAAGTTACTTTTAGTGCAAAAGAAAGAGATTGTTGCAAAGATGGTATTATAATAAAAAACGGGGAAGCAGAAGTAGGAATAACGGCAACTGGTTCGATTGGAGCCACCGATGTGCCGCTGGCAAGCCCTCCATGGACAGCGGCTATAGATATATATAAACAACGATACGGATATACTTTTGAAATCAGTTTGAAATATGGCTTGTTTTTAACCGCAAAAGCAGGAATAACCGGTAATCTTAAATACAGAATAAATCAATGTATACCTGAAGACTGTTTGGGTGGTTCTATTGGTTTGAATACTAATATATCCTTTCAAATAAAAGCATCAGGGAATGCTTGTATTGTTTCTGCAAACCGTACTGCCCGGCGATGTAAGGGTATAACACAAACCGGGGCGCGTTGCGGAAGGAGGACCACGAATCTTTGCGGGTACTGTTCAAATTATAATGGGCCTGGTGTGCCATTGCATACCAGCCAATCATGGTGGTGCTTTAGTTGCCCGAGTTTTGATATAACGCCTGCAAAAATAGCATCAAGCCTATACGCAAAAGTTGGCTATAATGATAGGAATTGTACAGAGGGTTATACAGCACGTGTAGGCATTGGCGCTGTAGTTTTTTCAACAAGTGTAGGCATATTAGGATATAATTTGTCCTGGTCATATACAATATGGTCAGGGGCGGATATTTATAGCTACCCATAAAAATATTTTATGAAAAAGATAGGTATAATAGTTACTCTTATAGCATGGGCTGTAATTTGCAACGCACAGGTTAGTGATGGATTAAGTTATTTTAATCTTTCCATGTTGAATGAAAACGACGATATGCCATCACAGGCATTTGTCTCGGTAAATTTTCATAAAACATCTGTTATAAATTTAGAGTCATATTCCGGCAACGATGCAGACATCACTAAATTGAGCCTGCTGATAAAAGATATTTTATCTGATAACAAAAATGGGTATTTAAACGCTTCAGAACCATCAGATACGACAGTTGGAAACAGTTTTGAATTTTATAAATTGTTTGTGTCTCATTCTAAAAAGCCCAAGTTATTTTATACTACAGAATTCGGGATGTATAAACTGTTTTATGTAGAGCTGGAACAGGGAATTCCCCTGATTGTTTTTTGTTTTGAAAAAACACAAAATGGTTTGAAAAACAATCCTATCATTACGGAGCATCCAGGCGTAGCTGCATTGATTGATGCAGTAAATAAAACTTATTTACTGCCAGGAAAGTTTAAGGTTCAAAAAAATATACCTGTAAAAAATACTGTTATCAAATTTGATAGTG
Organism: uncultured Bacteroidota bacterium; assembly: GCA_903929655.1. GTDB lineage: Bacteria > Bacteroidota > Bacteroidia > Chitinophagales > Chitinophagaceae > JABDGU01. The sequence continues at coordinate 3,683 of CAIYVS010000284.1, forward strand.
TATATGATCATCCCTCGAATGGGTTAAGCTTTTATTTTGACCTGCAAAAAGTAAAATTTGATATTAATGATGAAAAAGACAGTACAAACGTTTTTGATAAAAAGCAGGAGAAGGTACTTAATTTTTACAGGACTGTAATTAAAAAATTAAAGACAGGGGGTATGCCAGGGTATTATTCCAACTTATCCGCAGAGAGCAAACAAAGATTGGAGGAGTCGTTTAAGCTGGCTAATAATTCTGAAGAAGGACTTAATTATTATAAGAAATTTATATCATCCTACAGCTATGTATTTAGTATCCTCGACCTTGGGGAGATTAAATTGTTATATGCCAATAACTCCAATAATAATAAAAATATCGTGGTCCGAAAAGTCTATATCCTTGAAGGAAATAAAGGGATGAAAATTATAAACGAGAACAGCGAATTTTATTTTGATGAGTTATTAAGAACAAACGAATTCAGGAAGGTGATTTTTGAATAATAATATAGAGAAGATTGAATGAGTGCTAAACGTTGTGTGGAAATTGAAATGCAATGTATTAAAAGGAGCAATGATCGTTATGCTGCATTCAACTAAAAAAACGGATAATGACATATCTCTATTATATAACAAAAGGTATTTTTAATAAGTGGGGGTGGGTTGTCCTGTTGTTATTGCCCATTTTGAGTCGTGCTGAAAAACTCGACTGGAAAATAAATGCCCCCTTTCCAGAAAGCATCATTACAAACCAAAACCTTTTTGTCTGTTTAGAGATTGCCAAAGAATATGAGTTTGCTTCAGCAACTAAAGCGCAGGTTTTTCTGGATAATGCTTTGCTGAATGGCATTGCAAAAGTGAATGGAAATAAACTGACTTTTTTCTATCCCGGGTATTTACGGGATGGTAAACACCAATTAAGAGTGGAGGTTAAAATAGCACATTTAAAACATACGCGCATTACGCAGTGGAATTTTTATGTGGGCAGGAAAGATAGCGCAGGTAAAGGCAATGTTCCTATGCATAAGGAAACTTGGAAGCTGAGTGGTTTTATAGCTGCCGATAACCGCAATGAATTTCTGAGTGGCAGCGGACAAAGCCTGAGGCAGGAACCAGCCTCTACAAGAACCCTGAGCATAGATGCAATGGCGAAGTATAAAGACGCATCCATCTATACAAGGGGATTTTTAACCAGCAATAACATCTCCGGGCTGCAAAGCATGAACTATTTTGCCGTGGGGTATAGAAATAAATGGCTGGATGCAGAGGCCGGAGATATTAATCCCCTTTGCGACAGGCTGGTTCTCGGTGGTGTGAGAATGAGGGGATACAAACTGAGACTGAAATACAGATCATCATCCATACAGTTTTATTATGGCACACTAAATCAGGCAATTGAAGGCTCTTTACAGCTTTACATACCCGGAAGCGGAGTATTGCCTACCAATCTTATCAACGATTCGCAATACATTGTCCCCGGCACCTACAAAAGGAATATAATGGCCATGCACATTGAAACAGGGAACAAAAGCGATAATTTTAAATTAGGTTTTACCGGGCTTAAGGTTAAAGATGATATTCATTCTGTACAATATGGCTTAGCCCCAAAAGATAATATTGCAGGCGGGGCAGACCTGGTAATTAAAATGATTCATAGATCAGTTATTATACAATCGGGTATTGCGGGCTCAATTTACACAGACGATATTTCTAATGGCCCCTTAGACCGGAAATCGTTGGATTCCATCTATAACATCAAGCTGGGTTTTGAGCCTGAAACCTATCGCAATATTATTATTCTCAATTCATCAACCATACCCACTTCTTTAAGTGGCTCGGACTATATATCCTATTACAGTCAGTTGAATTATAATAACAAGTACCAGAATTTTTCTTTTGAGTATAGAAAGAACGGGCCATTATTTACAAGTCTCGGCAATCCCTTTTTACGTAATAATTACGATGGCTTTTCGGCAGGCGACAGGTTTTCGTTGTTTAAAAGGAAAATCAATATCGATCTGCGTTATCAAAACTATAATAATGACCTGAACCTCAGCCTCCCTTCAAAAGTGAACACAGTAATGTATAATGGTAACCTTTTTATAAACCCCGGTAAATACTGGCCCTCAATTATGTTCAACTATTTAACCCAGTTACGCAATGGCAGCACTTATTCCGATGGCTTGCCAGCAGTAAATGAAACGGTAGATAATTATATGTTGAACATAAACCTTAGCCGCAGGTTTTGGAATATAGGCCATAATTTCAGGCTTATGCTGAATATGAACGACCGGAAAGACCGGGTAAATGCTTTAGGCGGGTTTACTATGTACAATATTATGTTCGGGCTAAACGAAAGTATAAGCAACAACTTAAATATTAATGCAGACATAGGGAAGGCGCTTATAAAAGGGGATAGCAGCATAACAGTATCCAATATAAACACTTACAATTTATCTATCGACTGGCGCATAAAACCCGGCAAATATTATACTTCGCTTGCATTTTCAAATAACACCGCCCTCGCCACCGCTTTATCCAATCCTTCTTACAGGTTATCCCTTATAGCGCGGTTCGGATATAAGTTCTATAAAGGCATGGGCATAGATATTGAAGGAGGTTATCAGCCCTACCGTGACCAGACCAATAGTACGAATAATTATAATGATGCCTATATATACATAAGATATAGCTGTGATCTGGGGATGCTAAAGCTGTGGTAATGGCAATATGTAAATTATATACCGGCATTAATAGTGGTCTTTGTGTGGTATTGAGATCCTATAAAATAATCGCGGAATGGGATATAAGACATACGAGCCGGGTGGCAACAAATATGATAGCAGTAATGAAGCTGGTACCCCCAAAATAAAATGCCCCCGCTATTAACAAGGGCATTCTATATCAACAAGGTAACTTATCAACCCTTCAACAAATCAACCTATTTATCCATCAGCGATGCCCTGATCTTCGCTTCTATTTCATCCATCACACCCTGGTTATCATTCAGGAACGCTTTTACCGCATCGCGGCCCTGTCCTATTTTGGTATCGCCATAGCTGAACCATGAACCGCTTTTTTGTATGAAGCCCAGTTCCACACCCATGTCTATGATCTCGCCCACCTTACTGATGCCCTCACCAAATATGATATCAAACTCTACCTGGCGGAATGGCGGCGCCACCTTGTTCTTCACCACCTTCACACGCGTGCGGTTACCATTAGCCACATCGCCGTCTTTTATCTGGCTGATGCGGCGAATATCCAGGCGCACAGAAGCGTAGAATTTGAGGGCATTACCACCGGTGGTGGTTTCGGGGTTGCCAAACATAACACCTATTTTTTCGCGCAGCTGGTTGATGAATATGCAGCAGCAACCTGTGCGGCTGATGGTGGCAGTAAGCTTGCGTAGCGCCTGGCTCATCAGCCTGGCCTGCAGGCCCATTTTGCTTTCGCCCATTTCCCCTTCTAGTTCTCCCTTAGGCACCAGTGCAGCTACCGAGTCTATCACCACCACGTCCACAGCGCCGGATGATATGAGGCGGTCTGCAATTTCCAGCGCCTGCTCGCCATAGTCTGGCTGCGAAATAATCAGGTTGTCCACATCCACACCCAGTTTGCGGGCATAGTTGGCGTCAAAAGCATGCTCCGCATCTATGATGGCACAAATGCCGCCCATTTTTTGCGATTCTGCTATGGTATGTATAGCAATCGTTGTTTTACCCGAACTTTCAGGGCCGTATATCTCCACAATACGTCCTTGCGGCAATCCGCCCACACCCAGCGCCACGTCCAGTCCTATCGATCCTGTGCTGATCACGTCCATCTTTTCCTTCTGCTTGTCCCCAAGCATCATGATGGAACCTTTACCATAATCCTTCTCGATCTTGTCAAGAGCGAGCTTCAATACCTTTAATTTGTCATCTGCTGCCATTTGTTTATGTATTTTATGCTATAAATGAATATTCAAATATAGTCAAAACCCAATTGCGGGGAACAGGGTAGGGGAAGAAGATATCCACATTTTTTGACAATGCCTAAACCCATGCGGGGAGCGGATTTGAGGGTGTTTTTGAACTTTTTTTGTGGATAGCGGGATAATGTGGCAATGTGAAAATATGGAAATATGTAAATTTATTGAGTCGTAAGTTGTAAGTCGTGAGTCGTAAGTCCGGGATGGCTGCTTGGCTTGCCAGACGCGCTAAGGGGTTCCTCTCCTTGAGAGGGGCTAGGGGTGTGTCCTTTTCTCCATAATCACCGGTATCCTCGCAGCCCGCCCCTTGCTAAAGCACTATAAAAAATAGTATTTCAATCCAATCTTGCCATTCAGGGTATTGTAGGTTCCCTGCAGGTCATGCCTGCTGGGGTTTTTGCCGTTTTCATACACCCAGGTTCTGCCAAATTTATACTGCACATCAAAATAGAGCTTCCTGTAAACTTTCCTTTCCACACCCAGTTTCACGCAGGCTATCAGTGCGTTCTCCACAGTACCCGGCCTCTCATACAATGGAGGCAGATAGGGCGCGCCATTATATTTTGCATAGAGCGTACCGAAGGAAAGACCATAATAAATATTCCATCCCCTGAAATTGTTTTGCATCACCAAATATGCGGCGCCTACGTAAGCCGGAGAATTGGCAGGATCACCCATATAATAGGCATACTTCCCCCAATTGAAATAACTGCGGCTACTATGTTCCAGTTCCAAACCCACTCTAAACCAGTCTCCTATGCCCTGCGATACATCTATGCCCAGCGTGCCTGACTCAATGCCGCCGGCCCCTGTATTGGCCGGGCTCTTCAGATTATTGATCAGTGTGCCCGCAGTCAGTTCTATTCCCCACTTGTCTTGCTTTGGGTCGCCCCATCTGCCTTGTGCCTGTATACTTGTGGCTGACGAAGCGATCTGAAGTACTAATAGCAAGTAGATAATCTTTTTCATGAGGTTTGGTTTATTCATCAATATTAATAGTTTTTCAGAATAATTGTGCAGATTCCTGTTTCGCTCCTGGTTGGGTATGTTAGGGGTGTGATGGTGAGTTTTTTGCCTAACTATTTGTGAGCTTGCGATACCAAGAAGTGAGGGTGCATTTCAAATTTTCGCTGTAATAGTAGGACAATGTGTTGTGGTGAGTGTTGCGTAGAGACGG
>CAIYVS010000285.1 GCA_903929655.1 uncultured Bacteroidota bacterium
CCTGGTCATGGCGGACATGATCCTGGTGCTATTGGGCTCACGGGAACCCACGAAAAAGATATTACTTTGGTTATTTAAATATTCATCGTATTTTTACGATGAATATGGGAGCAAGTAAAACATCTGAATACACTGAAAAAGAAATTGCCCTAGCTAATTATGCTAAAGCATTATCGCACCCTGCACGCATTGCCATATTGAATTTGTTAGTAAAAAAGCAAGCTTGTATTTGTGGTGATATTGTAGATGAATTACCCCTTTCGCAAAGTACCGTTTCACAACATTTGATAAAATTGAAAGAGGCAGGCTTAATCAAAGGAGATATAGAAGGGGCTTCCGTTTGCTACTGTATTGATGAAAAAGAATGGAAAAAAGCAATGTCACAAATGGGTGAGCTATTTCAAACTTTATTGAATTCAAAGAAGAAGTGCTGTTGATTTTTTTTTTGGGATTCATTTATCGTCTTATTACGATATTATAAACACTTAAAATACCTATTATGCAAACTGATGAACAACTAAAAGAAATAGTAAGGCAAAAGTACAGCGAAATTGCCTTACAAGACAAAGAAACCAATATGTCGTCTTGCTGTGGTGCGGGCGGATGCTCTACAGAAGTATACAACATCATGAGCGACGACTATACAAATTTGGAAGGATATAACTCAGATGCAGACCTCGGACTAGGATGTGGTTTGCCTACCCAATTTGCAAAAATTAAAAAGGGGGATGTAGTGGTTGATCTAGGAAGTGGAGCTGGAAATGATTGCTTCATAGCAAGATATGAAACTGGTGAAACAGGTAAAGTAATTGGAATTGATTTTACTACCGCCATGATCGACAGAGCAAGAACTAATGCTGAGGTAAGGGGATTTAATAATGTAGAATTCAGACAAGGCGACATAGAGCATATGCCCATTACATCAAATGTTGCAGATGTAATAGTAAGCAATTGTGTATTGAATTTAGTTCCAAATAAAGATGGTGTTTTTAAAGAAATTTATCGAGTATTAAAGCCAGGTGGGCATTTTAGTATTAGTGATGTTGTTCTATTAGGTGCACTACCTGAAGGCTTAAGAAAAGATGCAGAAATGTATGCCGGATGTGTGGCTGGCGCCATTCAAAAAGAGGTTTACCTCGAATTAATAGAAGCAAATGGATTTGAAAATATTACCATACAAAAGGAAAAAACAATCGTTATTCCCGATGATATTTTAAAGAATTACCTGAGTCCGGAAAAAATTGAATTACTAAAATCTGGCAATACCGGAATTTTCAGCATCACTGTATTTGCCCAAAAACCTTTATCAGAAAACAAATCTTGTTGCACTCCTGGATCGGGATGTTGCTAATTAATAATTTAGAGAAATGAAAAAAATATTAGTGTTATGTACTGGCAATAGTTGTCGTAGTCAAATTGCACATGGCTATTTACAAAAAATAGCTGGAGACAAGGCTCAGGTTTATAGTGCTGGTGTTGAAACACATGGGGTGAATCCAAAGGCAATCGCTACAATGCTCGAAGATGGTATTGATATTTCAAATCATACTTCAAATAATGTTTTAGAATAC
>CAIYVS010000286.1 GCA_903929655.1 uncultured Bacteroidota bacterium
CACCGTTATGACGTTATTTTGCTGATTAATGGGTTGCCTGTGGCTCAAATTGAATTAAAAAAAATAGACATTTCGCCTCGAAAAGCAATGCAGCAAATTGTTGATTATAAAAACGATTCGGGTAGCGGATATAGCAATACTTTGATGTGTTTTATGCAGTTGTTTATTGTAAGCAACCGAACCAATACGTATTATTTTTCCAACAATAAAAATCAGCATTTTCAATTCAATGCAGACGAACAGTTTCTCCCCATTTACCAATTAGCAGACGAAAACAATAAGAAAATAACACATATAGAACCATTCACTGAAAAGTTTCTTGCTAAGTGCACTCTTGGTGAAATGATTAGTAAATATATGGTATTGGTGGAGAGTGAGCAGAAATTGCTTGTAATGCGCCCGTATCAGATATATGCGGTAAAGGCTATTGTAGATTGCATTCAGCAAAACCGGGGAAACGGTTATATCTGGCATACTACGGGAAGTGGCAAAACCTTGACTTCTTTTAAAGCTTCTACCCTACTGAAAGATAATCCTGAAATTGAAAAATGTTTGTTTGTAGTGGATCGTAAAGACCTTGACCGGCAAACACGTGAAGAGTTCAACAAATTCCAGGAAGGCAGTGTAGAAGAAAACACTAACACCGAAACATTGGTAAGGCGTTTACTTTCTACCGACTATGCAGATAAAGTAATTGTCACCACCATTCAAAAACTAGGTCTGGCTTTGGATGGGACAAATAAGAAAAATTATAAAGAACGCTTAGAGCCTTTGAGCAATAAACGTATCGTATTCATTTTTGACGAATGCCATCGTTCGCAGTTTGGTGATAACCACAAAGCAATAAAGGAATTTTTTCCCAATGCTCAGCTATTTGGTTTTACGGGTACACCTATTTTTGATGAAAACGCAAGCTATACTCAAATTGACGGAGAGGAAAAGTCCTATAAAACGACCAGAGATATTTTTCAAAATGAATTGCCCAAATACACAATTACACATGCGATTGAGGACAAGAACGTATTGAAGTTTCACATTGATTATTACAAAGGCACTAGCAATCAAACTCCAAAACCGGGGGAAGCAATTGCACAGCAAGCCGTAGTAGAAGCCATTTTGGAAAAGCACAATGCAGCTACCAATCAGCGGAAATTCAATGCGATATTGGCAACGGCATCAATTAACAACGCTAACGAATACTGCCGGTTATTCAAAGAAATTCAGAAGCAGCAGGAGGTGGAAAAACCTGACTATATCCCCTTAAATGTTGCTTGTGTATTTTCACCTCCTGCTCAATTGATAGCTAAAGAGGGTGACCAGCAAAGTCAGAAAAATGCGGCTGATGTAAAACAATTGCAGGAGGATTTACAACAGGAAAAATTGGATAATCAAATTAATCCGGAAGAGAAGAAAAAAGCCTTAATGGAAATCATTGCTGATTACAATCAGCAGTTTGGTACAAATCACAACATCAACGAATTTGATTTGTATTACCAGGACGTGCAAAGACGCATCAAAGACCAGAAATACAGCAATACAGATTATCCGCATAAAAACAAGATCGACATCACCATCGTAGTAGATATGTTGCTTACAGGTTTTGACAGCAAATACCTGAATACTTTGTATGTAGACAAGAACCTGAAATATCACGGATTGATTCAGGCATTTTCCCGTACTAACCGTGTATTGAACGACACTAAGCCTTACGGCAATATTTTAGATTTCCGTTCGCAACAGGAAGCCGTAAACCATGCCATTGCTCTTTTCTCTGGTGAAAACAGTGGAAACGCGAGAGAGATCTGGTTGGTAGATCCTGCACCTGTGGTAATTAACAAATATAAAGAAGCGGTAGAAAAGTTAGGGGAATTTATGGAGCAACAAAACCTTGTTTGCGAACCGCAGGAAGTGTATGGTTTGAGAGGTGATGCAGCAAGAATTGCCTTTGTGAAAAATTTTAAGGAAGTACAGAGGCTTAAAACACAGCTTGATCAATACACCGATTTAGACAAAGCACAAAAGACTGCCATTGAAGCCATTTTACCCAACGAAACTTTACAAGAGTTTAGAAGTTCGTATATAGAAACTGCTAAGCAGTTAAGAGAAATACAGCAAGAAGAGGGAGAAAATGCACCATCTGAAATTCAGCAATTGGATTTCGAATTTGTATTGTTTGCGTCTGCCGTGATTGATTACGACTACATAATGAACCTGATTGCCGACAGTACGCAAAAGAAACCAGCCAGGCAAAAAATGACCAAAACGCAAGTGATTAGTTTGCTGAGTTCTAATGCCAACTTGATGGACGAACAGGAAGATTTGACGGAATACATTAATAGCTTGGACTGGAACAGCGGACAAGACGTGGATAGCTTACGCAAAGGATATGATAAATTCAAAGACGACAAATACAACAAAGAACTGGCTGCTATTGCTCACAAAAACGGCTTGCAGACGTCAGACCTAAAGATATTTGTAGAAAAGATAATGAGCCGGATGATTTTTGACGGTGAAAAACTGACGGACTTATTAGAACCTTTGGAATTGAGCTGGAAAGAACGCAGGGTAAAAGAACTCTCATTAATGGAGGACTTGGTACCGCAATTAAAAAAACTTGCCCAAGGGCGTGAAATATCAGGATTAGCAGCTTATGAGTAAGAAGAATAAATTAATACCCGAGTTGCGTTTTCCTGAGTTTAATAATGAGGGAGAATGGAAATATGTAAATGGAAATGAACTTTTCGAATCAATATCAAATAAAGATCATGACTCAAAATTACCAATTCTAGCTATCACACAGGAGCAAGGAGCAGTTCCAAGAGAAGCGATTGACTATCGCGTTTCAGTAACAGATAAAAGTATAGAAAGTTACAAGGTTGTTGAGATAGGAGATTTTATTATCAGTTTAAGATCATTTCAAGGCGGAATAGAATACTCTAAGTATTTGGGGCTATGTAGTCCTGCATATATTATTTTGAGAAATAGAATCGATGTAAAAAATGATTTTTATCGACATTATTTCAAATCAATTCCTTTTATCCGCGACCTAAATAAAAACTTAGAAGGAATCAGAGATGGGAAAATGATTAGCTATACGCAATTTTCAGAAATCTTAATTCCTAAACCATCTAAAACCGAACAACAAAAAATTGCTTCCTGCCTTTCAACCCTAGATGAAGTAATTGCAGCACACAATCAAAAGTTGGAACTACTCAAAGACCACAAAAAAGGCTTGATACAAAACCTTTTTCCACAAAAAGGCGAAAAAGTGCCTAAGTATCGGTTTAAAGAGTTTAAGAAAGATGGGGAATGGCAAAAAACAACAATTGACGCAATAGCAAAAGTTAGTACAGGAGGAACCCCTGAAAGCAGTATTCCTGAATACTGGAATGGGAATATACCTTGGATGAATTCAGGCGAACTAAACAATAAAAGAATTTATTCGGTATCAAATTTTATTACGTCTAAAGGGCTAAAAGAATCAAGTACTAAATTAATACCTCTTAAGTGCGTCCTAATCGGGTTAGCTGGTCAAGGAAAAACCAGAGGAACAGCAGCAATTAATTATATAGAATTATGCACTAATCAGTCTATAGGCTCAATTCATCCAAATGAAGATGTTTTTGATAGTGAATTTCTTTATCAAAGAATTGATTCAATGTACGAGAAGCTAAGGTATTTATCAACAGGAGATGGAGGAAGAGGTGGTCTTAATTTGCAAATAATTAAAGAAATAGAGTTATTGCTACCAAACATGAGAGAACAGAAAAAAATCGCCTCTTGCCTATCGTCTTTAGATGCACTCATAACGGCGCAAGCAGAGAAAATAGAACAATTAAAACAGCATAAAAAAGGATTGATGCAGGGTTTGTTTCCAAAAATGAACTATCAGCTATGAGTATTATAACCAATTTTGAAAACCTCACAGAAGTGTCCCAGCATTTCCGAAAAGATTTGACGGGAGACCATAGACCCATGAAAGATTTGGTGTTATTTTTTGCCCACAATGGCAGCGGTAAAACCAGGCTTTCTATGGAGTTTAAACAAGCAGGAAAAACGTTTGATGCTGATGGCAATGTAACAAGCCGTGATACTTTGTATTTCAATGCGTTTACTGAAGATTTATTTTCCTGGAATAATGACTTGGAAAACGATACTAACAGGACACTTAAGCTGAACTCTGATTCTGCTTTTTTTGATGGGCTGCATGAATTAGATTTGGATGTCAAAATTGAATCGTTCTTCAATAATTATGTGGATCTAAAATTTGACATTGATTATGATTCGTCCACAGTAACTTTTTCGAGAAGCATAATTGTTAACGGCAATGAACAAACAGTAGAAAATATTAAAATCTCTAGAGGTGAGGAAACTTTATTTATCTGGTGTTTTTTCTTGGCTATTTGTCAATTAGCTATAGACAAAGACCCTGCATACAATTGGGTAAAGTATGTTTACATTGATGACCCGATATCGTCTCTTGATGAAAATAATGCCATTGCAGTAGCCTGCGATTTATGTAATTTGCTAACAACAGAAGGCAACAAGATTAAAACGGTGATTTCCACACATCATAGTTTGTTTTTCAATGTGCTTTACAATGAGTTTGGCAGAAAAGTAAAAAACAAACGTTATTTTTTACACAACAAAGGGGTTAATGGCTATGCTTTACAAGACACAAATGATACTCCTTTCTTTCATCATATAGCAACACTAAGCGAAC
>CAIYVS010000287.1 GCA_903929655.1 uncultured Bacteroidota bacterium
AGCATGGGTTTTGTTTATTAAAAGTGTTTCATCGCAAAAGCCCTACCAGAACCCGATTTCAAATACCGTTCAAACTCATAGGCTTTATACCGGTTGGGAAATGAACAACACCATAATAATTTTATAGGCAAATGTGGTTTTGTAGCAGGAACGTAGCCTTTTGTATGGCGGGTATATCTTTCTTTTACGTTTACTGTGCAGCCAACATAGTGCTTACCATTGCTTAGTTCGAGAATGTAGACGTAAAACCACATGCAGTAAAAATACAACAGTTTGCAAAAAAGCAAAAGGCGGACATTGTCCGCCGTAGCCTGCTTAAAAGTGTTACTTCAGTCGGCATAAGCACTACCGATGAACAGCCCGCCGTCGCTGAAGCTATGGTGGGCGAAGGCGGAGAGACAGGGATTCGAACCCTGGATACCCTTTGACAGGTATACACACTTTCCAGGCGTGCCTCTTCAACCACTCGAGCATCTCTCCGTAAGGGCTGCAAATGTAATCAATCCCTTTAGTTATTAAAAATTTTCCCGGCATTTTTGCTGCTAATCACAGCCAGTTCTTCAACAGTAATGCCATAAATGTCAGCGATTTTGCCTGCAATTACAGGTATATAGCCACTTTCGTTTCTTTTGCCCCTGTAAGGCACCGGGGCCAGGTATGGGGCATCAGTTTCTAAAACCAGGTACTCAGGACTTATTTCTTTTATGATATCGGGTAGGGTGCTTTTTTTATATGTAATTACCCCACCGATTCCCAGGTAGAGCCCCGCATCTGTAATTTCCCTTGCTTGTACCAAGTTGCCGCTAAAGCAATGGAAAATGCCCCTGAGATGGCCGTTTTGTTTTTCCTTTACTATCGCAATGCAATCGTCAATTGATTCCCGGCTGTGTATCACAATAGGCAGATCATATTGTAATGCAAGATCGATCTGTTTCTTAAATGTGTCTATTTGCTGTTCTTTAAAAGTAATATCCCAATAATAATCTAATCCTATTTCGCCGATCGCATAGAATTTTCTTTGGGTGAGCCAATGTTTTACGGTATTTAGCTCATCTTCATAGTTCTCTTTTACATAGCAAGGATGCAAACCCATCATAGGGAAACAATGGCTGGGCCATGCGTCTGCTATCCTTAACATAGGCTGAATCGTAGCGCTATCACAATTGGGCATATACATTTTATTTACACCCGCATCAATGGCCCTTTGTATCATTTCATGCTCATCCGTATTAAACTGTTCGTCGTAAAGGTGTGTATGTGTATCTATATACATGGTTTAATTTTTTGGCAAAGCGCTTATTTCCCAATTCTGCTTCCGGCAATAAGCTAATACTTCAGGAAGCGCATAGCTCATACGTTCCCAGGCCTTTTCGCTGTCGTGAAAGACTACTATTGAACCCGGCTCAATATTGGTTATTACATTTTCAAGGCATTGTTCAGGGCTCAGATTCAGGTCAAAATCACCACTCAATACATCCCACATGTATATCTTCCAGGATGGGTTTGATCTTAAAAGAATTCTCGCCTGCGATATTTTTATCCGGCCATAAGGTGGGCGAAATAAAACGCTGTTGATAACTTGTTTTGCTTTTAAGATATTGCTTAAATAGATACGGGTATTGGTTTTCCAGCCATTCATGTGGTTATGGGTATGGTTGCCAATGCCCTGGCCTTTGTCTTGCAGTGCCTGGTAGATATCCGGGTGTGCCTCTACGTTTTTCCCTATACAAAAAAAGGTAGCCTTTGCGTCATGCTTTTCTAATTGGTCTATTGCAAAGGGAGTTGCAACAGGGTGGGGGCCATCATCAAAAGTGATATAGACACTTGGCTTATCATTTTGGGGTATACTCCAGATCATTTCCCTGGGAAAAATTCTTTTTAACCACTTTGGTGTTTTTACCCAGTAAGCCATACTGCAAAGAACAAAAAAAATTACAAAAAAGGATAATTAAATCTTAATAAGCAGGCTTTGCTGAATCCAGCCGCTCCTGCCGTCAGGCAAGCGCACTTCAGCCCAGCCGGCTTTTTCGTTAACGAGTTCCACGGTAGTGCCTTCCGGCAAAAGGCTTTGCGGTTTACCTTTTTGTTCATTGTTCATCAGCGGCGCATTGTCTTGCATCACCACTGCCTCATTGTTGCTTATGGCATTTTGTGAGGCCACAAAAGACAATAAAAGAAAGACTATCCAAACTAAACTTAAAATGCCTATTAGCTGGGGAGGCACCAGCCCGGAAGCTTTATTAAACCTTCTCATTAAAAGGCCTGCAATGATCAATACAAAAAATACCAGGCTTACTATAGCCCAGGAGTTTGCTTTTTTACTGTTGGTAAGGGATTGCCACCATTTCACGAAAAAAATATCAGAACTGTTTCCTATATGGTTGCTGATGCGGCTTTGGGTTAGTGCTAGGTTGTCTGAGGCTTCTTTATAATTTGGGTTAATGCGCAAGGCCCGTTCAAAATTCAGAACAGCACTACCTATTTTATTAAGCCTGTAATAAGTAGTCCCCAGATTATAATATACTTCAGGGTTCTGAGGTTTCAGTGCAGCTATCAATTCATAATAATAGGCCGCACTGTCATATTGTTTTTGCTGGTAAAACCGGTTGCCGTTTTGCCACCATACATTATAAGGAATTGATGTTGCGAAGCTTGAAACAACACAAAGTAACAGGGGGAGCAGTATGGCCACTTTTCTTCTCATTTTCTATATAATGTCCTCCAGTTTACTTATTACCTCAATGGCCTCTTTATAGGTGTGCAGCATTTCTTTTGAGCCCCCTGTTTGCGCATACAAAGATGTTTCACACTCACTGATCACATTTTCCAATTGATTCAGCACATCCTGGGGTACCTTGCGTTCTGTTAGCACCGATTGAGCGCTTTCCCTTGACAGGGATGAAAGTGGTATATTAAGTTTGTCACTTAAATAAAGCCAGCTTGCTTTTGATATCTCATCATAAAAAGGTTTGCGGCTGTTCTGCTCCAGAAATTTTTTAGCAGTGACCAGGCGCTTTAAAGCAATTTTATTAGCTCTTTTGCTACGTAGCAAAACCGTGTCTTTCGATAATTCTTCATCGCGGCGTTTCCAGGCAATGAGACCTATAAAAAGCAGGAGAGGAGTGGCATACATAGACCAATACACCGG
>CAIYVS010000288.1 GCA_903929655.1 uncultured Bacteroidota bacterium
GCGCATCTTGAAGAATATTAATAATTCAGCCGTTTACGGAGATACATTGCATTTTCGCAAATTATTTCCTTTAGAACAAAGGCCGGTTAGATAAACAATCCCCATTCATCTTTAAATTCGTCCTTTTCAAAAGTATTTATCCATATGATAAAAAGCTTTCTGAAATCGTCTATTTCCTTATGGATCGCATCAATATAGCTTTTGTCAATATTTTTTTGACCGGTAAATAGCGGAATTGTGGTGTCTATATCTAATGCTAATTTTCTTACAACTGCTGCATTCTCCATCCTGAAAATATATAGTCCTTCAGTTTCTGAAGTCCTTATTTTTAAACCAATAACCAGCGAAGTTTGCAATAAATCCTCAGCTCTGTCTTTTAGGGATTCATCTACAAGGTTATTATCCTCGATGATGGGTAAAAGTAAGGCTTTCAAAATATAAACAAGGCTCTGCCAATGTTTGTACATTAATTTACAAGCATCGCGTGATGCACTTGGTTTCCATGCTTCACTGAGATCATCGATCGGGACAAGTTTTTCATCATCCCAGTCAGGCAGGTCTGAAATTTCTTCGTTCATATTGTAATATAATTGTTCTAAAAATAAAACTCTAATGCGTTTTT
This sequence comes from uncultured Bacteroidota bacterium, assembly GCA_903929655.1. Classification (GTDB taxonomy): domain Bacteria; phylum Bacteroidota; class Bacteroidia; order Chitinophagales; family Chitinophagaceae; genus JABDGU01. The sequence continues at coordinate 623 of CAIYVS010000288.1, forward strand.
GATAAAATAGTAATCTCTTTTTCATAAACGTAGCGTTAATTAAACAAGCCCCATTCATCTTTAAATTCATCCTTTTCAAATGTGCTCACCCATTCTATAAAAAGCTGGCGGAAATTATCTATTTCGCTCCTTAGCACTTTAATATGTTTTTCGTCAATGGAATCTTCTTCCAAAAGCAAGAGGAGCCCTGAGGCTATGCCTTGCGCATTTTTACGGATGATAGCTGCATTTTCCATTCGGAGGACATAGATACCACCTGCTTCTGAACTTTTGATTTTGGCGCCCACTATATAAGCATCACCTATCAGATCGCCCGCGTTGTGTTTTTCAAATGAGTCTTCTTCATTTTCCAGAATGGGGGCTAATATGCCTTTCAATAAAAACACTATTTCCTTCCATTTCAGGTATAATGTTTTGCATGCCTCCCTAGTGGGATTGGGCTTCCATTCTTCTCCTTCTTCGTCTTCGTCAAGGAAAAATATTTCATCATCCCAATCGGGAAGATCAGAAAAGTGGTCTGAGTTCATCTATCGTTTTATTTTTGAAAAAACTGTTTTATCCATATGGGTTGTTTCATCAATACCGTAAACATGTTTAATAAAAAACCAGGCAGCTTCCAGTCTTTCTGAATAAGTTTTGTCTTTCCAGTATTAAATATGGTTGTCTGCATCTTTTGCGTTTGTGGCTTCGAAGGCTATTTTGTCCAGTCGGAATTTCTGCTCCATATATGTAAAGTAAAGAAATTTTCAGGGAAGGAGGAGTTTAACCCGCGCAAGGGAGGGGTGAAGACGCTAAGTTTCGGCTAAAGCCATTCTTTATTTCATAACTTCCCCCGACCTGAAGGACGGGGCTATTTTCAGTAGAGTTGTTGGTCAGGCGACCCACAAGGGCATTGTCAAAAAAAGGCAATGCGAAGGACAACTAAAAAATAGTGTACTATTAATGTCTAAATGGTATTATACCAATTAGAAA